>JBNMJJ010000286.1:0-3633 GCA_050873745.1 Lachnospiraceae bacterium
TTCCATTGCCTCGTCAATATCCTTCAGGCAAATCTGAACCACCTGTCCCCATGTTGGTACACGCTTCTGGATTTCCTTCAAACCAAGAAGAGCCTCTGAATAATTTCTCTTCTCCATTCCTTTTTTCCATACTGCCAGATAATAGCCTGCTAATCCGTCCTCAGGCAGTATTCCCGGGTCCAGAGCCAGAATTTCCGGACGGTAAATGCGGGAGGTCAACGCCGTACTGCAGCGCACATATTCCTCCAGATTAAGCTCGAAACTCTTCCTTATCTCCTGCCCCTCTGTGTCGCCCTCAAGTTTACGCTCTGCTTCCCTTATCAAGACAGCCTGCCGCTTTAACTGCTCAAACAGATATGCTCTGCTCCAGCTTAAATAATGAATCTCATCCTTATCCAGCACCTGGGAAAGCCACTGATGAAAGCCCGCCATTTCCTCCCAATAGTTCAGACGGCAATAAGAAAGAACCGTTTTATCCCACAGGCTATAGGTAATATTCTGAATAATCTCCGCCATATCCGCCCCTGCCTGTGCTGCCTTTATCCAAACTCCGTAGACAATCATACTCCTGAAGCACAAATCCATGCTATCCTTACACAACTCTGCCATAGCTTCGGTAATTTTATCTTTATCCTCCCCCTCTTCTGCCTTCTTCAACACACGAATCATCCTGAAAAATGGAGTTTCTGAATTTAACTCACAATACTTCAGCAGTACCTGGGTTCTCTCCTCTGCCGGAACCTGATGACAATTCCATTCTATTCGGCCAATAAAATAATCCTCCAGTCCCTTCTTTTCCAGCAGAGTATTACAGATGGTTAAGACCGCTTTATATGCCTCTCCCTCTACCCTGGGAAGTGTATCCATCAAATCATCCAGCATTCTGTTAAAGATAATCAACTGGTCGCCTTCTAAATAAAGACGCTGGAACCACTTTACCGCCTGCTGATACTCTTTCAGTGCAAGACATATACGCACAGCAACACAAACCAGAATATTGCGGTAGCCCGGCCGAAAAGCAGAGGCGGTAATATTCGTCACATATTCGATATAATCCTCCGGCCTTTTCTCCTCCAGTTCACGAACCTTCCAGTATTTTTCCGCCGCCTGCAAAGCCAGCTTATACTCTCCACGCTCATAATAAGAGGGCGCCAACCTGAAATAGATGATGGCTTTTGCTAAATCATCCAGATTTTCCTCTCTGAGATAGCGATTTCCCACTTCAATTATACGGTCATAATCTTCACTTCGCATATAGCAGTCGATAACATTTACAAAGAGTGAGTTTAGACAGAACCTCTGACTGGTTTTTCCCTGCTTGTCGTATTCAATTCCTTTCAAAGCCAGCTCTATGGAGTCATCATAGCGTTCAATGGCATTGTACTCCTGAATAAGCTGTATAATATGCTTAAGATTATAGGGGTCTTCCTCCAGTTCTTTCAATAAAAGGCTGATATTTCTTTCGGAATGAGCCCGCCTTTCTTCCTCATTCTTATAAACATATCCGTAGTGATGGACAAAGGTACTGAGTACTTTCGTCTCTCCGGGAACCCGGTTAAAGCATTCATGGATTTTATAAATAAACTCAATATCTTCTTCCAGCTTAATAGTTCTGCCTACTAGCAAATCCTCGTAATCTACGCCTTTCGCATCCATGTAGTTTCTTTGATAATAGGTGGCAAGGCCGTACTTCTTATATTCTCCACTTTTAAAGAAATCGATTAACTCGGTGACGTCATCAAACCACTCGTCATCATCCAAAAATAAAAACCACTCTCCTTTGGCCTGCTTCAACCCCAAATTTCTGGCCTTAGAAAAATCCCGGCACCATTCAAAATCAATAATCTTATCCGTATACTCTTCAATAATGGCCCTGACCTCTTCTCCACAGCCTGTATCCGTAAGAATAAGCTCTGCATCAATAGCTTCCAGAATAGGCTTCACTGAATCCAGACATTTTCTGACGGTATCCGGTCTTTTGGAAATTAAGATGGAAATCGTTAATACTTTTTTCTGCTGCATATGCCTTCTCCTATGATGATAAAGAGGGCTTATGCTGCTGACCCTCTTTGGAAATTATGGTTGTAATCTTAATTCAGCTGAACTCATCCGTTTAATTAGCCAAGTAAGGATAATACACCCTGGTTATCCAAGTTAGCGATGGTGTGCTCTAATCTGTTCTGGATTGCACCAAGAGCGGACCTCTGAGCAGATACCATCTGGATTGCATCACCGATAGTATCCAGAGCTAAAGTAGCTTTCTTTCCATCTTCGCCACCAACGTTAAGTCCGTTTACACCAAGACCTCTTGCACTCATCATGCTGATGTTCATGGCAATCTTGTTGTCGGAGGTTCCGTCAGCGCCTACATGTAAGCTTAAGTCTACAGCTTCGTTCAGGTCTGCGAAGGTTTCAAATTTAGCCATAACCTTAGCGCCATCACCTTTTCCTTCAATGTAAGTGCTAACCTGACGAACATCTTCACCATAGTGGTTTCTGATAGCCTGTAATGCTTCATCAACACTGGAGAATGCTTTGGTTCCTGCTGTTTCTTCTAACTTAGCAATGGTCTGGCTTACGGTCATCTTTACAGTACCGGTAGCGCCAGTCTTTAAGCTGGTGGAGTTTACTACAACATAAGTTGTATTACCCAAGGTAACGGATTTTCCGTTGTATGCAGTATCGGTTCCAGTAACTTCTTCATCTGTCTTTTTCTGAAGTTCAACTGCAACTGTACCCGTTGCTGCATTAATAGTACCAAGGTCTCCTAACTTAGCTGCTGCTGTTTTATAGCTCAAGTGTCCGATAGAGCCATTGTTGTTACCTTTCAGCAAGTAGGTCTCGTTGAATTTGGTTGTGGTTGCAACACGGTCGATTTCAGTGGTCAGCTGGTTGATTTCAGCCTGGATGTAGTTTCTGTCGTTCCCAGAAACGGTTCCGTTAGCGCCTGCATGTAAGCTTAAGTCTACAGCTTCGTTCAGGTCTGCGAAGGTTTCAAATTTAGCCATAACCTTAGCGCCATCGCCTTTTCCTTCGATATAGGTGCTAACCTGACGAACATCTTCACCATAGTGGTTTCTGATAGCCTGTAATGCTTCATCAACACTGGAGAATGCTTTGGTTCCTGCTGTTTCCTCTAATTTAGCAATAGTCTGGCTTACGGTCATCTTTACAGTACCGGTAGCGCCAGTCTTTAAGCTGGTGGAGTTTACTACAACATAAGTTGTATTACCCAACTTAACGGATTTTCCGTTGTATGCAGTATCGGTTCCATTAACTGCTTCATCTTGCTTTTTCTGAAGTTCAACTGCAACTGTACCCGTTGCTGCATTAATAGTACCAAGGTCTCCTAACTTAGCTGCTGCTGTTTTATAGCTCAGGTGTCCAATAGAGCCATTGTTGTTACCTTTCAGCAAGTAGGTCTCGTTGAATTTGGTTGTGGTTGCAACACGGTCGATTTCGGTGGTCAGCTGGTTGATTTCAGCCTGGATGTAGTTTCTGTCGTTCTCAGAAACGGTTCCGTTAGCTGCCTTAACTGCCAGTTCGTTTGCTCTCTGTAACATATCCTGAACTTCGTTCAAAGCACCTTCTGCTGTCTGTACTGCAGAAATACCGTCCTGAGCATTCAGGGAA
>JBNMJJ010000287.1:0-3596 GCA_050873745.1 Lachnospiraceae bacterium
ATTTTAGCCCTCTGCCCCGTTTACCGTTGTAAAAGGCAATAGGGACAAAAGCGGTGACCGCAGGCAGTTCCCAGGCAAAGGAAACCGCTCCCGCTGTAAGCTGCGCCGCCTTATTTTTCCGAAACTGATAAAGGACAGCGATACTCAAGATGCCATAGTAGCCGTAGTCCAGGTTGAGGATTTCTCCCAGGGCCATTCCTGCCGTAAGCACCATAAGCCTCCAGGCTATCTGAACCGGATAATCCACTTTTTTTTCTTCCATTATCCGAAACAGCCAGATGACCAAAATCCCTAAGGCCAGTTCCCAATAAACGTTCTGATACTGGGTGCTGAACAGACTTCCGCCAAAGCACAGATTAAAGGGAATTTCGGAAATCACCGCAAAAATCAGCAGACGGCCTAAATATTTTTTCACATTCTTCGTGTGCAGAAAGCCTTCCACCAGAAGAAAGCAGTAAATGGGAAAAGCAATTCTTCCTATGGTTCTTAAAGGCAGGTAAAGCTGGCTCCAAAATACCATATCAAACTGGGGCGAATACATTAACTGCGGTACCACAACGGCCCCTGTATGGTCGATTAACATGGTAATCAGGGCAATACATTTTAACCCGTTTCCGCTAAGGCCGAATTTATTTTCCTTCATGATGACTTCCTTTGTTTTTTTCGTAAATTACCATTAGTCCCTTAAGCATAAGATTGTCGTCCAGAATAATCTCTCTCCGGCAGTGGGGGATGATTTTTTTTGCCAGGCCGCCCGTCGCCACCACGGTGGCCTTCTGTCCCAGTTCTTCCTCCATCCGGTCAATAATCCCGTCAATGGCTCCTGCGCTGCTGTATAAAACCCCACTCTTCATACAGTCAATGGTATTTTTTCCGATGACCCGTTTCGGTGCATCTATACTGATTCCGCTTAACTGAGAAGCATGGGAAATCAGAGCGTCCAGAGCCGTTCCCACACCGGGAAAAATCATGCCGCCGATATAGTTCTTTTTCTCATCAATGACCAGGGCCGTAGTCGCCGTCCCCATATCAATAACAATCATAGGCGCCTGGTATTCTGAAAGTCCCGCCACTGCGTCCGCTACCAAATCCGCTCCCAACTGGGCCGGCTGGTCCATGAGAATGTTCAGTCCGGTTTTGATTCCGGGGCCCAGTACCATAACCTCTTTTTTCAGGATTTTCTCTGCCGCCAGTTTGGCAACGTTGGTAATCTGGGGCACCACGGAGGAAATGATTCCTCCGTCAATATCTCTGGGACTGATGTGATAAATATCCAAAACGGTTTTAATATCTATTGCATACTCCAGCTCCGTTTTGGTATGAACCGTGGAGAGCCGCTCCACAAACCAGGTTTTTTCCCTGCTCAAACAACCAATTACAATATTCGTATTTCCAATATCTATTGCCAGTATCATCTTTTACTAATGCCTTTCCTGCCTCTTACGGGCTTCTTTGCTGTATTCAGTTTTTATTTTGTTTTATAAATCTTCAATAGAACCTTGCCCAGGGCAAACACCAGAACAGCCGCCGCAATAGCTTCCGGTATGCCGGAGGCGGCAACGGTTCCCATAATCAGGCCAAAGACAGCCGCTTCCCCCACTTCTCTTGCAGCAGCATACTGTGCTGCCAAAAGGAAAAAGATACTGCCCATAACCATGATGGTGTGGAGTATGGATGCGATAAAGCCCACTGCCACAAGAGCAATGTTCTGGTTCAGCTTCACCTTTTTCAACAGAATCCACAGCCAGCCTGCCGCCACTCCAAGTAAAATGCGGCAGCCAATGGAAATCCAGAGGGCTTTCACCGCTCCCACAACTCCCGTTGTGCTTAAAAACGGTGAGAAGGCAAAGGACAAAAGAGCCGGGCTGAGGGTGTTACTAATCATGGAGCATATACCAAAGGTAGCTCCCAGAATCCCTCCTGCAAGAGGCCCTAAAACGATGGCTCCCACAATAACCGGAATATGCACCGTCGTTGCCTTGATAATCGGTAATTGAATCAGCCCCAGGGGGGTGTTGGCCAACAGAATCACGACAGCCATCATCAGGCCTACCGTAACCATCCAGCGAGTGTCTTTTTTCTTCGTATTCATTTTTCTTCCTCCTTGTTATCGTTCCCTATGGGATAAACGTCTCCTATGGGATACAATACATTTTTACAGGGATAATAGTTTATCCAGAATGATTCCGGCTGCATCCTCTTTGGTCATTTTTTCAAGTGATACTTCCTCATTCTGTGTAATCAGAGTCAAAACATTGGTGTCTGTCTGGAATCCGGCTCCCTCTACCTTCAGATTGTTGGCTGCAATCATATCCAGGTTCTTTTTGTTTAATTTGGCTCTGGCATTACCGATTAAATTCTGTGTTTCCATGGCAAAGCCACAGAGAAGCTGACCTTCTTTCTTATGGTCGCCTAAATATTGTAAAATGTCGTCCGTCCGCTCCAATTCCACGGACAGCCGCTCATCCTTTTTCTTCAGTTTCTGTTCACTTACCCTGACGGGCCGATAGTCTGCCACTGCGGCCGCCTTGATGATAATGTCCTGTTCATGGCTGACTGCCCTGACCGCTTCAAACATCTCCCTTGCCGTCCTTATCTCAACGATATTGACGAAAGGAGGCCGGGGAAGGGACGTCCGCCCCGTAACCAGAGTGACTTCGGCTCCTCTCATGGAAGCTCTTGCAGCCAGGGCATATCCCATTTTTCCCGAGGAATGGTTGGTAATATACCTGACCGGGTCAATAGCCTCCTGAGTGGGCCCTGCCGTAATCAGAATCTTCCTGCCCGCCAAATCCTTTTCAAAGGCCAGCTCATGAAGGATATACTCCAACAGGGTCTGTGGCTCAGGCATCTTACCCGCTCCAGTATCGCCACAGGCCAGGTAGCCAGCCGCCGGTTCAATCAGCCGGTAGCCATACTCCTTCAGGATGCGGATATTGTTCTGTACAACAGGGTTTTCAAACATCCGTGTATTCATAGCCGGTGAAAGGAAAACCGGACACTGGCAGGCCATAACGGTGGTGGTCAGCATATCGTCGGCAATGCCCTGGGCAATCTTGCCGATGACGTTGGCGGTAGCCGGTGCAATCATCACCAGGTTTGCTTTTTTCGAAATGGCAATGTGCTCTACCTGAAACTGAAAATTTCGGTCAAAGGTGTCCACCAGGCATTTATTCCCGGTCAGGGATTCAAAGGTGATGGGATGGATAAAGTTGACGGCATTGGCGGTCATCAGTACATGTACATCAGCCTCCAGCTTTTTTAATGCGCTGGCCAGAGCCGCCGCCTTATAAGCTGCAATACTGCCGCTTACTCCTAAAAGTATGGTCTTTCCCTTAAGCATAATTCTTATCCTCTCTCCCCTTTTTTCCTAGCGGAACCTGTCCACCTCTTCCCGCAGGGATTCGGCAATTCGCTGATTGTCCGACACTTCCGACTGGATGATTTCCAGATGCTCCACTAACTGTGCAGTATCTTCCACAACGCTGGTCACGCCTCTGGCACTGTCTTCCACTGCACCCACAATTCCATTCATGCCGCTTCTCATCTGGTTCATGGTCTGATGCAGTTCATCCGACCTGGAATAGAATTTATAC
>JBNMJJ010000288.1:0-3581 GCA_050873745.1 Lachnospiraceae bacterium
ACCGTCTTCCCCTGAAACCGATTTTGCTGGTGGGCTCCCTTTCCGCCAAAGAAAAGAGACATGCCTATGAAGAGATTTCTCAGGGAAGGGTCAACGTTATTGTGGGTACCCATGCCCTGATTCAGGAAAAGGCAGAGTACCACGACCTGGCTCTGGTGATTACCGATGAACAGCACAGATTCGGAGTGAGACAGCGCCAGCTTCTTCAGGAAAAAGGAGAAAACACCCATATTCTGGTGATGAGTGCAACTCCCATTCCCCGTACCCTTGCCATTATTCTTTTCGGAGACTTGCACCTGTCCATTCTGGACGAAATGCCGGTGGGAAGGCTGCCCATTAAAAATTGTGTTGTAGATACCTCCTATCGTCCCAAAGCCTACCAGTTCATGGAAAAGGAGCTGGAAAAGGGGCACCAGATTTACTGTATCTGTCCTATGGTGGAGGAAGGGGAGCAGGAGCATCTGGAAAATGTCATTACCTATTCCGAAAAGCTCACCGCCCATTTCGGTACAAAGGCCCGGGTAGCCTATCTTCACGGTAAGATGAAAAGCGCTCTGAAGAATCAGGTGATGGAGGACTTCGGGGCCCACAAAATCGACATTCTGGTTTCCACCACAGTGATTGAAGTCGGCATAAACGTGCCCAACGCCACCGTCATGCTGGTGGAAAATGCGGAGCGTTTCGGTCTGGCCCAGCTTCATCAGCTTAGGGGCCGTGTGGGCCGGGGAAAAGACCAGTCGTATTGTATTTTTATCAATGGAAATCAGAACCAGACCACCGCAAAACGGCTGGAGCTTTTGAATAAATCCAACGACGGCTTTTATCTTGCCAACGAGGATATGAAGCTTAGAGGACCGGGGGATATTTTCGGTATCCGCCAGAGCGGAGATGTTCAGTTTGCGGTGGGGGATATTTACAATGATTCTCAGCCTCTGATGGAGACTGCCGCTTTGGCGGAGGAAATCCTGAATACGGGGAATCAGGAGCTTTTTCCCGGGCTCGACCAATTCAGAACCAGTATGGGATGCAGGGTTGACTTTAGGTCTATTTAAAAGTAAAATAGTGTGAAAAGAAGTTCTAAGGCTTACAGCAGTGGCTAAATCATGCCCCAAAGGGCATGCGCCAAGAACTTCAGAGGCTTATGCGAAGCATATGCCGGGCTCACACCCGGAGAATGCCCAGAATACGGGCATTCTCCCCACAGATTTGAGATGCCTAAAGTGGCAGAAAGGCGATAAAATATTGACTAAAACAGTAAACAAGGAGATTAATATATGCGTAAAGTAGCCATTATGACCGACAGCAACAGCGGTATCACCCAGCAGGAGGGGAAAGAGCTGGGGATAGCGGTGCTGCCCATGCCCTTCATCATGGATGGGGAGACCTACTTTGAAGATATTACCCTTACCCAGGAAGATTTTTACCAAAAGCTGATGAACAACAGTGACATCAGTACCTCCCAGCCTTCACCGGAATCGGTAACGGATATGTTTGACTCCTTATTAAAAGAATATGATGAGGTGGTACACATCCCCATGAGCAGCGGCTTAAGCGGCTCCTGCCAGACGGCCCATATGCTGGCCCAGGATTATGAAGGAAAGGTTCAGGTGGTGAACAACCAGCGTATTTCCGTAACCCAACGGCAGTCGGTAATGGATGCTGCAGCCTTGGCAAAGGCCGGTAAAACGGCAGCCGAGATTAAGGAGATACTGGAAAAAGACAAGCTGAATTCCAGTATCTATATTATGCTGGACACCCTTTATTATCTGAAAAAGGGCGGACGGATTACTCCTGCTGCAGCAGCTTTGGGCACCATTTTAAAGTTAAAGCCGGTGCTGACCATTCAGGGAGATAAGCTGGATGCCTTTGCCAAGGCAAGAACCTCTTCTCAGGGGAAGAAAACGATGATTAATGCCATTTCCAACGACATTAATAACCGTTTTGGCGGCAGGGACAATGTTCTTCTCCAGGTGGCCTATACCTATAATGAAGAGGCGGCTCTCCAGTTTAAGGAGGAAGTTTTACAGGCATTTCCCGACAAACAGATTGTCATGAATCCCCTGTCCTTAAGCGTAGCCTGTCATATTGGGCCGGGGGCTTTAGCCGTGGCCTGTACACAGATTTTACCCATAGCTTAACCACAATCCTGTACGCAGATTTTATCCTCAGCTTATTCAAAATCCTGTGTGAAGTGAAAGCCTCACACAGGATTTTCTTTGATTTTGAGGGGAGATTATTGTACAATAAATGAGCAAAGCATAAAAAGAGAGGAACTGTTTATGGCAGCAAAGACTACCTATGACGCTTCCAGCATTACCGTTCTGGAAGGACGGGAAGCAGTAAGAACACGGCCCGGAATGTATATCGGCAGCGTTTCTACCAAGGGATTAAATCATTTAATCTATGAAATAGTAGACAATTCCGTGGACGAGCATCTTGTCGGCTTCTGCGACAGGATACACGTTACCCTGGAGGCGGACGGAAGCTGTACGGTTATGGACAATGGACGGGGCATTCCCGTGGAACTGCACGAGAAAGGAATCAGTGCAGAACGGCTGGTCTTCACCACCCTTCATGCGGGAGGTAAATTTGATGATTCCGCCTATAAAACCAGCGGCGGCCTCCACGGTGTGGGTTCCTCTGTGGTGAATGCCCTGTCCACCAGATTGACTGTAAGGGTCAAGAAAAACGGCCTGATTTATGAAGATAAATATGAGCGGGGAACTCCCATTATCCCTCTGGAAAAAGGACTTCTCCCCGTGGTGGGAAGAACCAGGGAAACGGGAACCACCATTAATTTTCTTCCCGACGATACCATATTTGACAAGACCCGCTTTAAAGAAGATGAAGTAAAAAGCCGCCTTCACGAAACGGCTTACCTGAATCCCAGACTGACCATCGTTTATGAGGATAAGCGGAAGGCGGAGGTGGAGTACATAGAATTTCATGAGCCTCAGGGGCTTATCGGTTATTTAAAAGATTTGAATAAATCCAAAGAAGCCATTCACGATGTAGTTTATTTTACCGGAGAAAGTGATGGAGTGACGGTGGAGGCTGCCTTCCAGTATGTGAATGAATTTCATGAAACGGTGCTGGGCTTCTGCAACAATATCTACAATGCCGAAGGCGGCACCCACTTAACCGGCTTTAAGACCGTTTTCACCACGGTAATCAATAATTATGCAAGAGAGCTGAATATTTTAAAGGAAAAGGACGCCAATTTTACCGGAGCGGATATTCGTAACGGAATGACGGCGGTAGTCTCCATTAAGCATCCCGACCCCCGCTTTGAGGGACAGACCAAAACGAAGCTGGATAATCAGGATGCAGCCAAGGTGGTGAGTAAGGTTACCGGCGAGGAAATCGTCCGCTTTTTCGACCGGAATCTGGAAACTTTAAAGGCGGTTATCGGCTGTGCGGAAAAGGCAGCCAAAATCCGAAAAACGGAAGAGAAGGCTAAAACCAACCTGCTGACCAGGCAGAAGTTTTCTTTTGATTCCAACGGAAAGCTGGCAAATTGTGAGGCCAAAGACCCTTCCCTGTGTGAAATTTTCATTGTAGAAGGTGATTCCGCAGGAGGC
>JBNMJJ010000289.1:0-3554 GCA_050873745.1 Lachnospiraceae bacterium
ACCGTTTCAATCGTACTTAACGCATTTTCATCGGTAGGCCCATCCACTTTTACCTTCTTGATGCCCAGAGTTTCGGCATCCATTGCGGATAATTCCAGTTGAATCTGGTTGTTAGCGGTTGCGTCTGCACCAACATGAAGATTGAAGGACAATGCGCCAATTCCGGTATCTGCCGCTCCGATAAATTTTTTCAAATCTGCATCTTCTGCAAGAGCATTGCCTGCCGTGCCTATTGCATTTCCATTGGAATCATAGAGGCCGCCTTTATAGACCTTTTTTCCTGTTTCATCAACATCGAAATAGCTCTTTAATCCATTTTCAGCGATGCCGTTGCCGTCTTTATCGTATAGATTGGGCTCTGTGATTTTGTAGTATACCCCTTCCTCGGCAGCGTTGCCTAAAGTTACAGATTTGTAATACTTTGCAATATTGGCAACATCGGCAGCCGAAACTTCACTGCCTGTTGCATAAAGAAGAGTTCCATCTACGCTGAAAATATCTGCTTTTGCAACATTAATAGCCGCTTTACCGGTAACATCATTAGCGGTTGCACCTGCTGCTGTTGTTGCTTTTGCATCGGTATACAGCTTGGAAGTGTCCTCGCCTACTGCCAGAATATCCCCTGCTTTGAAAGCAACATGTCCAGTGGCATCATACAGGTCTGCGGTCAGTTTAACATGGGTATTATTCGCAAGATTATCTCCTGCTGTTGCCGCAACACGGGTACCAGCAGTCTGATAAAGCTGTTCTCCTTTTTCCAAAGCAATTTTTGCAGCTTCCGCTGAAAGCTTCGTTCCGCATACGTCATATAAATCAACTGCTCCCCCATTCATATTGGTAATTTTGGCTGCATCTGTACTATAGCTGTATACCGTGGATGTCTTTGTCTTATCCCCTTTCAGCAGATAAGTTTCATTAAACTTTGTAGTCTCCGCTACACGGTCGATTTCCGTTACCAACTGGTCAATCTCATCCTGAATGTAGTTTCTGTCATCCTCGGAGTTGGTTCCGTTAGATGCTTTCACTGCCAGCTCGTTCATTCTCTGCAGCATGTCCTGTACTTCATGCAGGGCGCCTTCTGCTGTCTGCACTGCGCTGATGCCGTCGGATGCGTTTAAGGACGCCTGGGTAAGACCCCTTATCTGCTTTCTCATTTTTTCGGAAATGGAAAGACCTGCCGCATCGTCTGCTGCACGGTTAATCTTGTAACCGGAAGATAATTTCTCAGAAGATTTGGACTGAGACTTCATTGTTAAGCCTAACATCCTGTTAGAATTCATTGCAGTGAGATTGTGTTGTACTACCATAATTTTTACCTCCATGTGTGTATTTTTGTTTTGCAGACAAATCCGTTTGTCCGCAGGTTTTGGTTTTTCTGTTGGCTTTTTGGTTTTCCCTTAAAGCCTGTATAATAAGCGGCCCTAGGATTCCGCTGTATTATCGATTTCTTCTTTTAAGCCTTCTGGTTCTTGACGATAATCACTTTGGCTTTCTTCTTATACTTCTCCGGCTGTTCCTCTTTTTTATGGTATCTGGGCATTTTGGCCAGAAGCTTGGGGTCGTTAATCCGTTTTTCCATGGCCCTGCTTCTGACGATATTGATTTCCTTTGGGGCATCAATCATGATTCTGGTCTGCCCTCCTCCACCGCCGAGAAAGACGATTTTCACTTCGTCGCCTATCATCAGGTATTCTTCATTTTTCACCGACATTCTAAGCATTTCTTTCCTCCCTGAAATCCGGCCTTTTTCCGGTTATTTCCTTATTTTTTTTAAAACATTTGCTTCCCAAAATTGCGTACGTTTGATTCTTGCCGCTGTGGGAAATTGAAAAATGTAACACAATGACTATTGTGTTACATTTTTTTCATTTTGAAGCTCTGCTGTCTATTGCCGCTGCGCCGAATTCCGGCATAATCTCAGCCAAAACTGGCTATTCCGTTAATAAATAACTTTTAAAACAAATGCTGCTGATAATTTAAAAATTTATTTGTATAAATTTTTAAATTACTCTAAAGTAATTGAAATTATCACCGATATAAAAAGCATAAACGGTGTAACAGAATAGTCATTCTGTTACACCGTTTACTTTTTTCTGCGGAATATAGAATTATCTCATATTAAAAATATACAAAAAAACAGCCAGCCCTTCCCTCTGGAAGGTCTGGCTGATGTCTTTCTTTTACTTTATCAGCTATTTTCTATAAATGAATCTGCTGAAAAATCTGGTCCCTGTCATCCTGCTCAATTCCCAAATATCGTTTGGTAATCTGATAGGAAGAATGGTTATAGATATTCATCAAAAGAACCGGGTGTACACCCTGCTTCCATGCGTGATAACCAAAAGTTTTCCTAAGAGAGTGACAGCAGATTACTCCCTGAATATTGCTTTCTTCAGCAGCCTCTTTAATAATCCGAAATGCCTGTACACGGCTGATGGGGATATTTTTATTGCTATGTCGGAAAAGATATTCTTCCCGACGGATGGGCTTTCTCCTCTGTCTGCGTTCTTTAAGGCACTTAGACAGAACCTCCTGAATATTCCGGTTAATATATATCCTGGAGGTTTTCCCTGTTTTTTGCTCCACCAGAAAGATATGACTAAGACATTCCCTGCGTTCAAAATCATAAACCATATCCCACCTCAGTGAGAGAATGTCTGATATTCTCAGGGCCGTATTCAACCCCATAATAATCAGTAGTTCATTCCGGCAGTTCGGACATTGTATCCGATAATAATTCTTTAATTTTTCCAGTTCCTCTGCTGTTCTGATTGGCTGTGCAGTGTTCATACATTGTTCTCCTTTCTTCTATTAGGCTTGCTGATATTGATAAAAATATTTATAACATTCAATTTATTCTTGCCAGAAACCGTTTTTTCTTATAAAATAGAAAACGTCTATGGAGGGTTGTCCGAGTGGTTTAAGGTGCAGCTCTCGAAAAGCTGTGTGCCGCAAGGCACCGTGGGTTCGAATCCCATGCCCTCCGCTTATATTATAATGATAAAGGTGATGTCATACCACAAAAGCCCTTAGCCGTGTTTTACACACAGCTAAGGGCTTTTTTATTATTTGGAGGCATAACTGACCAACCGTATTTTATTCTAAAACAGACCGTATTTTATCCTGCAGCCTTTTTAAGTGCTTAAGATATTCCACCTGCAAGTGGGCTGGAATATCATCATCAAGCTCAACAATATCGTTATAATCTTTGTCACCCATTACACCTCTGTTTTCGTAAAACCATTGCCACTTCCAGTTTTGCAGCAGGCTGTCTGCCATTGCCTCAGGTGAGGAAAAAACCTCCTCAATCTGTAAAGAAAGGTTGCTGTTTCCATCATACAAGCCAATGATAGAAGCATAACCTATATGGTATATATGGGCTATATGATAATCCCTAGATTTTTCCAGTATATCTCCAAAAATCGAAATCAGCTCTGTATACTTATCCATCTCGCTTACTCCTTTACCTGCTCTGTTCACAACCATTCCATGCCTTCACCACTGCGAACAGAGTACTGATTTTTAACATTTATTATAATCGTTATATTTTATAT
>JBNMJJ010000290.1:0-3536 GCA_050873745.1 Lachnospiraceae bacterium
ACCATACACAGGGGGATAAGGATAAAGGCAGCGGCCCAGAAAAGGTAAGGGCCGGAAAGCCACAGTTTTCTTTTATTCATCTAAAGCGACAGCCTCCTCATCTTTGGATTCCGGTTTGTGCATAATCTGAATGTTGAAGGGGTCCACATGAATTCCCACCTTTGTTCCTACAGGCACCAGAACAGTGGAGTGAACCAGCCATTCAAACCCATTAGCCGTAACCTCCATTTCATAATGAACGCCTTTGAAAATCAAATGGGTAACCACGCCTTCCACGATGCCTTTCTCAGGGACTACCAGTTCAATATCTTCGGGGCGAATCATCACATCCACAGGCTCATTGTGGTCAAAGCCTTTGTCCACACAGGCAAACCGGGTGCCCAGAATTTCCACCAGCTCATCCCGAATCATGGTGGCGTCAATAATGTTGCTGTCGCCGATAAAATCGGCTACAAAAGCATTTTCCGGCTCATTGTATATGTCCTCGGGGGAGCCGATTTGCTGAATATAGCCCTGATTCATGACCACAATGGTATCGGACATGGTGAGAGCCTCTTCCTGATCGTGAGTAACATAAATAAAGGTAATTCCCAGCTCATTTTTCAACCGAATCAGTTCATACTGCATATCCTGACGAAGCTTTAAATCCAGGGCCCCTAAAGGTTCATCCAAAAGCAGCACCCTGGGTTCATTGACGATGGCCCGGGCAATGGCAATCCGCTGCTGCTGGCCGCCGCTTAAGGAATCCGGAATCCGGTTTTCATAACCGTCCAGATTGACCAGCTTCAGGGCATACTTAATTTTATCCTCAATGTAAGCCTTGCTTTTTCCCTTGATTTTCAGGCCAAAAGCAATATTTTCAGCAATCGTCATATGGGTAAACAGGGCGTATTTCTGAAAAACGGTATTGACCTGTCTTTTATTGGGAGGAAGATGGGAAATATCCTGTCCGTTAAAATAAACAACGCCATCGTCTGCTTTTTCAAAACCGCCGATAATACGGAGAGTAGTGGTTTTTCCGCAGCCGCTGGGGCCTAAAAGGGTCAAAAATTCATTTTCCCGAACATACAGGCACATGTCATCCAGAATCAAATTCTCCCCGTAGGATTTGGAAATGTGTTGTAAATCGATTAATTTTGTATTCATGGCATTCTTCCTTCCTTGCATTAAAAACTGGGAGGGGAGCTAATCCAAATCAGGCTGGCCCCGGTTTTTTTGTTCGCTTCGATGTAATGGGTGGAATTGGGAGTGAAATAGAAGGACTCCCCTTTTTTGGCTTTATAGATTTTATTCCCTATGTGAAGGGTGATACTGCCCGAAAGAATGTAGCCAAATTCCTCCCCCTCATGGGGATTATCGGGATAGGTCTGGGCTCCCGGCTCCAGGGTCAGACGAATGGGTTCCATAAGGTTTTTCTGGGCATTGGGAATAATCCATTCGGTTTTCGTCCTGTAATCGGTGTCCAGCTTCTCAAAATAGTCCGCATCATGAAAAACCACCTGAGTATCCTCTTTGCTGGTAAAAAAATCACTCAAATCGGTTCCGAGACACTGTAAAATATCGATTAAAGTAGCAATAGAGGGAGAGGTTAAATCCCTCTCCACCTGGGAAATAAATCCCTTGGAAAGCTCTGCCCGGTCAGCCAGTTCCTCCTGGGTCAGCCCTTTTTGTATCCGAAGTTCTTTCAGGCGGTTTCCTATCTCCATTTTTCCCTCTCTTTCAAAGCCTTTTGTGTCTGTTCATTCTTCTTTTGTATATTAAACTTTAAGTTTAGTTAAACTAAACGTCATCAATCTACAATTATAGAGGATATTTGCGGAATGTCAAGCATATATAAACAAAAAGTTTACTTTTACTTAACTCTGTATCATGGAGAAGAGGATATACGCAAAAAGAGCCTTGCTATGGGTCAGCATAGTGTGATAGAATTTACAAAAGTAATAAAAAGGAAAGGGAGCAGCTATGTCACAGGAAAAATACGTTGCCTATGTATCTACTTATACTATGGGAGATAAGCACGGCATTAAAATATTTGACGTGGATATGGAGAAAGGAAGGCTGACCAGTAAAGACCAGGTGGAAATCACCAACTCCTCTTATGTTACCATATCCCACAATTCCCAATATCTGTATTCCATTACGGATTTCGGAGTGGAAGCCTATCGTATTGAACAGGATGGAAGTCTTGCGGAAATCAACAGCGGCAGTATCAATGGTATGCGTGGCTGCTATCTGTCTACGGATTACCAGGATAAGCTGCTTTTTGTCGCAGGCTATCATGACGGAAAGGTAACGGTGCTTCGTTTAAGAGAGGACGGCGGAGTGGGAGACATTACCGATGAGATTTACCACAAGGGGCTGGGCAGCATTGCCGAACGGAATTTCCGCCCTCATATTAACTGTGTGAAGATGACCCGGGACAATAAATATTTATGTGCCGCAGATTTGGGTATGGACCATGTGAACGTTTATCGGGTGGAGCATGCCAGCGGAAAACTGCGAATGGCGGATATTATCCGAAGTGAGCAAAATTCAGCTCCCAGACATCTTAAATTTTCCAAGGACGGAAGATTTCTTTACATCGTTCATGAACTGAAAAACTATGTAGAAGTTTATTCCTATGAAGAAATCAACAATAATCCGGAATTTGAGAAAATCCAAACCATTTCCACTCTGAATGATTATCATGCCTCCAGCAGCGTAGCCAGTGCATTGAATCTTTCTGCCGACATGAAGTATCTTCTCAGTTCAAATGCAGGGGATAACAGTGTTATTGTTTACCGGATTAATGAAAAGACAGGATTGCTGACCAAAGTTTTCTGCCTTCCGGTAAGCGGAGACTATCCCAAGGATGCGGCTTTGTTTCCTGACAATAAGCATCTGGTTTCCTTGAATCATGAATCGGGAACACTGACCTTTTTTAATGTGGATTTAAAGAAGGGATTGTTGGTCATGAACGGAAAAGAGCTGAAAGTGGACCGGCCCAACTGCATTATTTTCCATAAGCTGGCTGAGTAAATGGAAATTTAGTTTAAAGAATCAGAGAAATATCATCGATTCCAAAAAGTTCTATATTTAAATAGATATTAAAAATAGAAAAGAGATATATGGCAAATCAAATATTAGTATTCGATGTCAATTTTTCTATTCAACGAGTACAAAGAAGATTACTAATACATCAAAAGCAGTTTATATAACATTTAGAGCATTTTTCATAGGTATGAATTTAAAGTATTATAATTATAGCAATTGTACAACTGTAATTTAGATTTTTGGTGAAATGGTAGTAAACTAATGTTCTATCTATAATCTTTTTGTCGAAAATGGTAAAATTATTTCTAATTAATCATGATTGGAGGGATATTTAATGCCAAAGATTCAACAAAGAGATTTTTACTTTGGAGCTGCTTATCTATGTTTTTTAAGCACAATGAGGATACAAAACCATCAATTATTGAGCCAATAGGAGATAGTAGTCAGATAATAAAAATAGCTACAAATACAACAAATGATTTTTATATTTTATGAAATATACT
>JBNMJJ010000291.1:0-3535 GCA_050873745.1 Lachnospiraceae bacterium
AATAAAGTAATATATGAAAATATTTCTGATAGAACAGGAGTTCCTCCTGAATTAATTGCGGCTATACACTATAGAGAATCTGCTGGTGATTTTAATACCTATCTACATAATGGACAAAAATTGGGAAGCCCCACAACAACTGTGCCTAAGGGAAGAATATTTTATGACTTCTCAGAGGCAGCGGTTGATGCACTTATTAGCACACAAGAGAGACGTGGAATAAAACTCACAAAGTATGATAGCGTAGTGATGATGGCAACATTTGCAGAAGTATTTAATGGAACTGGATACACAAACTATAGGGATATACCAAGTCCATATGTTTATAGCGGTACAGATATATATGTTAGTGGGAAATATGTTTCAGATAATACATATAACTCCGATGTAGTAGATCAACAGCCAGGCGTTTATCTGTTGATAACAGTCATAAGGGAAGGGGAAAATAAAAATGACAATTAAACTTATCATGTTGATGGCGGTTATTTCTTTTCATTGTAATATAGGTATCATGAAGGAAAATATGGTGGAGAATGAGACCATGAATAATCCATATTTTTTTCGGAGAGGTATTCAAAGCGTAGTCTATAAAACTGAGTGTTCTTTTCCGATTACATTGCCAGAGCAGGTAAATCTGCTGATTGTGAAACTGGGTGATAATTCTTTAGGGACGTTGTATGAGTTAAAACTGGACTATGATGAGGATTCTCCTGGGCGTTATGATTATGATTGGGATCGCTTTTGGCTGGGCTATTTTTTGGTTACAAAGGATAAAATATACCTGATACAGAAAAGCGATACCCCGGATATGTATGAGAATATAGGGACGGAAGAGGAATTGCTGAATATGGGGGCGACTATCATCTGTCAGGAGCAGAATAGAGAAGATTTGCTTGGAGATAGCAAGGGATTTCATGAAACGATAACAGTTAAAGGAGATATTTGTAAATATTCCGGCTATAACAATCTTACGGAAACCGGATTCTACCAAAGATTTGTTTGGAAAAAGGGAGTGGGATTGGTGCAATACTTAAGCGGGTATGGAGCGATGAGAGACCATATTGAGTTGAATAGGAAACGGATTAAAGATGAGGAAATGGAACAGCAGCGTTTAGCTAAATAATAAATACCAAGAAAGTAAATATGTAAACATCTATTTTAATCAAGACTATACATTCTATGACAGCTCAGAAATAGAAGAACTAAAGGAGAAGGTAGGGTATTAGGATGAAATCAGAGATGAGAAGAATGGTGGAAACAGGAATTTTATTCGGAATTTTTATGTGCTTCCTGACTTACTGGGGGAATGTGGAAAGAGAAAGAATGGAAATTATCAGAATGATTGCGGAGTTTGATTTCTCGCCACGGGAGTATGCTATAGACGAAGACAGATATACGGAAGAAGGAATGGGGAGAATTGATGACATGAATAATACTCCTAATATAAAACCAAAAGAGCATATTCCATCGGAAACGGCAGTTCTGAAAGAATTTTCGGCAGGAAAGACATATTTAGAGGAGAATAAAGGTGAAAATGCCATTACGTTTTTTCAAAGTGAAAACCAGTATTTGCGCTGGTTTGATGCGACAGATTATTTAAGTGAACAGGTACCAGAGCTTAATATTATCAGTTCTTATATAACAAAAAAGAGTAATGGCAGGGCCAGATTTACTATGGGGATGGCGAGTAAAGCGGAAAAAGTATATGACAATTATGGAAATTTTCTGGGAAATTATTATTCAGTATATGTAGGAGAACAGTGGGAGGGCCATAGAGCTAACTGGCACTGGTTTTTTGTGAATGAAGAACTGAATGAAATATTATGGATGGATATAGTAGAAGTTAAATATTATACCTTAGAGGAATGGAGAAAAATGGATTTATATAAACAAAGTATGCAGGAGATAGAAGAATTTCTGAGAGGTGATTAAAGAATGAAGAGAGAGTTAAAGAGGCGTTTCATAGCTTAGTGTGCTAAAGTTAGTGGGAAACACCATACAGGAGGAAAACAAGAAAATCCCATGGAGAACAAGCAGCAAACAGTGCTGAATTCCATGGGATTTTCTTATTCTTTGGCAAAGGCCCCAAAAAGGTTATTTACCTCTAATCGCTGCCTGTGCAGCAGCCAGGCGTGCAATAGGCACCCGGAAGGGGGAGCAGGACACATAATCAAGGCCCACCTTGTGGCAGAACTCTACGCTGGTAGGGTCGCCGCCGTGTTCGCCGCAGATACCAAGACCAAGGGAGGGATTAACCTTGCGGCCGTCATCGGCAGCAAGCTGAATCAGCCTTCCTACGCCGTTTTGGTCCAGGTGAGCAAAGGGGTCGCTTTCATAAATCTTCTGGTCGTAGTAGTAGCTTAAGAATTTGGCAGCGTCGTCACGGCTGAAACCGAAGGTCATCTGGGTTAAGTCATTGGTACCGAAACTGAAAAAGTCAGCGGTTTTGGCAATCTCACCGGCGGTAAGAGCGGCACGGGGAATTTCAATCATGGTGCCCACCTCATACTTCATATCGGAACCTGCTTCGGCAATCAACTGGTCGGCGGTTTTTACCACCACATCCTTAACGAATTTCAGTTCCTTTACCTCACCGACCAAAGGAATCATAATGTGAGGAACAATATTCTTGCCGGTTTCTTTGGAAACGTTTAAAGCAGCCTTAATTACAGCCCTGGTCTGCATCTCGGCAATTTCCGGATAGGAAACGGCCAGACGGCAGCCGCGGTGTCCCATCATGGGGTTGAATTCATGGAGACTTTCAATTACTTCCTTAAGCTCCTGGGTGGAAATGGACAGCTCAGAAGCCAAATCCACAATATCCTCTTCTTTAGTGGGAAGGAACTCATGCAGCGGGGGATCCAGATAACGGATGGTCATGGGGTGGTCTCCCATAATCCGGTACATATCCTCGAAATCCTTCTGCTGGTAGGGCTCAATCTTTGCCAGAGCCGTTTTGCGGGCCTCTTCGTCACGGGCCACAATCATTTCACGAACAGCCTTGATTCGGCTTTCTTCAAAGAACATATGCTCCGTACGGCACAGGCCGATGCCCTCTGCCCCAAATTCTACGGCCTGTGCGGCGTCTCTGGGGTTATCCGCATTAGCCAGTACCTTTAAGGTGCGTGTCCGGTCAGCCCATTCCATAAAACGGCCGAAGTCGCCGGAAATGGAGGCGGCTACGGTGGGGATGGCTTCTCCGTAAATATTGCCGGTGGAGCCGTTTAAGGAAATCCAGTCGCCTTCGTTGTAGGTTTTGCCGGAAAGGGTAAAGCATTTTTTCTCATAATCTACGGTGATTTCACCGCAGCCGGATACACAGCAGGTTCCCATACCCCGGGCAACTACGGCTGCATGGCTGGTCATACCGCCGCGTACGGTAAGAATGCCCTGAGCGGCAACCATACCTTCAATGTCCTCCGGGCTGGTTTCCAGACGAACCAGAATAACTTTGGGCATTCTGCCGCTTTCCACTGCCTCTTTCGCCTCTTCGGCGCTGAAAACCACCTGTCCGCAGGCAGCTCCGGGAGAAGCG
>JBNMJJ010000292.1:0-3524 GCA_050873745.1 Lachnospiraceae bacterium
TGTTTGCCGTTAAGCTGCAGGTAAGCCAGAACCTCTTCCCCTTTCTGGCGGGTTTCTTCACGAACCAGCTCCATTTCCCTCCAGCCGGCAGCCACCGCCCCCGTAAGCTCGGAGGAAGGAATATCCGGAAATTCCTTTGACAGAGCCTGTACGATGGTTTCTTGGCTGGCAAAGGAGAGGAAAGGATTACGGAAGGAAACCTCTCCCCGTCCGATTTCTTCCACGTTGTTTTTAATATTTTCCGAGTAAGAAGTTACGATAGGGCAGTTGTAATGGTTATTGGCCTCCTCAAACTCATTTCTCTCATAAAATACGGCAGGATAGAAGATGAAATCCACCTTCTGTTTAATCAGCCAGCTTATGTGGCCGTGAACCAGCTTGGCGGGATAGCATTCCGACTCACTGGGAATGGATTCAATTCCCAACTCATAAATCTGGTGGGTAGAACTGGGGGACAGCACTACCGAGTAGCCCAACCGGGTAAAAAAGGTAAACCAGAAGGGGTAATTTTCATACATATTCAAGACTCTGGGAATACCTACGGTACCTCTGTCAGCCTCATGGCCGGACAGGGGTTCATAGGAAAAGAGCCGTTTCAGCTTGTACTCAAAAAGGTTGGGAGCCTGATTCTTGCTTTTTTGTTTGCCCAGACCCCGTTCACAGCGGTTGCCGGAAATATACTGACGTCCGCCGGTGAACTTGTTTACGGTAAGGCGGCAGTTGTTGGTGCATGCCTTACATTTTGCCATAGTGGTTTCGTATTCCAAATCCATAATCTGCTGCAGGGAGAGCATGGTGGTCTGGTAGTCCGGAGTATAATTTTCCCGGGCAATGAGGGCGGCTCCGAAGGCTCCCATGATACCCGCAATATCCGGGCGGACAGCCTTGCAGCCGGCAATTTTTTCGAAACTGCGAAGTACCGCATCATTATAGAAGGTTCCTCCCTGAACCACGATTTCCTGTCCCAGGTCGGAGGCATCGGACACCTTGATTACCTTAAATAAAGCATTCTTAATTACGGAATAGGCCAGTCCGGCGGAAATGTCTGCCACCGAAGCGCCTTCCTTCTGGGCCTGCTTTACGTTGGAGTTCATAAATACGGTGCAGCGGGTACCCAAATCGATGGGATGTTCGGCAAAAAGAGCCGCTTTGGCAAAATCCTGGACGCTTAAATTCAGGGATTTGGCAAAGGTTTCGATAAAGGAGCCGCAGCCTGAGGAGCAGGCCTCGTTGAGCTGGACGCTGTCTACCGTCTTTTTCTTGATTTTGATACATTTCATATCCTGTCCGCCAATATCCAGAATACAGTCCACGGAAGGATTGAAGAAGGCGGCGGCATAGTAATGGGCCACCGTTTCTACCTGACCGTCATCCAGTAAAAAGGCGGCCTTCATCAGGGCCTCTCCATATCCGGTAGAGCAGGAGCGTACAATGTGGGCATCCTCAGGGAGCTTCCGGTAAATATCCTCAATGGCAACCATAGCCGTCTGCAGGGGGCTGCCGTTATTATTGCTGTAAAAAGAGTACAGCAAAGAGCCGTCCTCCCCTACCAGAGCGATTTTCGTGGTGGTGGAGCCGGCGTCGATGCCCAAAAAGCAGTTCCCGGAATAATTTTCCAGGGGGGCTGTTTTTACGCAATGGCTGTCATGGCGGTTGCAAAATTCCTCATACTCCGCTTCATTTTTAAACAAAGGCTCCAGACGGTTTACCTCAAACTGGATGGCAATATCCTGAGACAGCATATGTACCAGCTCTTCCAGGGAAAAGGCGGTTTCCTTAGCATTCAAAGCAGACCCGAAGGCGGCGAAAAGGTGGGAATTTTCCAAATCCACAATATGCTCGTCATCCAGGTTCAGAGTACGGATAAAGGCCGCTTTTAGCTGGTCCAGGAAGTGGAGAGGCCCTCCCAGAAAGGCCACATGGCCCCGAATGGGTTTACCGCAGGCAAGGCCGCTGATGGTCTGATTCACCACTGCCTGAAAAATAGAGGCGGCCAAATCCTCTTTGGTGGCGCCGTCATTAATCAGGGGCTGAATGTCCGTTTTGGCAAAAACGCCGCAGCGTGCGGCAATAGTGTACAGAGACTGATAGCTTTTGGCATATTCATTCAAACCGGAGGCGTCCGTCTGAAGCAGGGAGGCCATCTGGTCGATGAAGGAGCCTGTACCGCCGGCGCAGATTCCGTTCATTCGCTGCTCCACGTTTCCGCCTTCAAAATAAATAATCTTGGCATCCTCACCGCCCAGCTCAATGGCCACGTCGGTTTGGGGGGCCAGCTCCTGAAGGGCAGTGGAAACGGCAATTACTTCCTGTTCAAAGGGAATGCCCAACAGATTAGCCAGGGCCAGTCCGCCGGAACCGGTAATTACCGGATGAACCAGAAGATTGCCCAGATGTTCGTGGGCCTTGATGACCAAATCCGCCAGGGTTTCCTTAATGTTGGCGAAATGCCGCTTGTAGTCAGCGAAAATAAGCTGCTTTTTGGCATCCAAAAGGGCCACCTTTACGGTGGTGGAGCCAATGTCAATTCCTAAAGTAAAATCCTTGTTTATCATAGAGTTACCTTTCATTTCATCCTGATGGTTGTTTAAAGTTGATAAAACTTATCCAGATTACCAACTTTTATTATTATATTCGTTCGTTGGAGGAATATCAACGCAAAATGAGACAAATTTCAGAAAAAAATAATGAAACTTTCTAAATAATTTATAATATTTTTTTCTTTTCAAAAGGGGAACATTTACTTTTAAAGCCCCCTTTGTTACAATAGAAGCATTCGAATGCTTTTAGTAAAGAACGAAAAGAATGGAGGAAACGATGAAACAAAGTTTTTTGGATAGAATGGAGAGAAGGTTTGGGAAGTATGCGATACAGAATCTGTCTCTGTATTTGATTATCTGCTATGCCTTTGGTTATATTATTCAATTAGTGAATGTCAATTTTTTTGGGTACCTTACCCTGGAGCCGATGTACGTTTTGAAGGGACAGATATGGAGGCTGTTTACCTGGATTCTGGTGCCTCCTTCCACTTCCAATATTTTATTTGTTCTGCTGATGCTGTACTTTTATTATTCCATCGGCAGCAATATGGAGAGGGTCTGGGGAACCTGGCGGTATAACGTTTATCTGTTTTCCGGGATGCTGTTTACCATAATGGGAGCCTTTCTTACCTATGCCATTTACTATTTTGGCTATGGAAAGACGGCTTTGGGGATTGGTTTTCTGGTCAGCACCTACTATGTGAATATGTCGATTTTTCTGGCCTATGCGGCTACCTTTCCTCAGATGCAGGTGGTGACTTTCCTGCTGTTTATCCCTATTCCTATCCGGGTGAAATGGCTGGGGATAATCTACGGGGCTATGCTGGCCTATGAAGCGATTGCCAGCCGAAGCATGGTGGTTCGGATTATGATTCTGTCCTCGTTGCTGAATTTTATCCTGTTTTTCCTTTCTTCCCGAAACCGGATGTATGTTTCACCGAAGGAAATCAGACGGCGTCAGGTTTATCGGCAGCAGGTAAAGAA
>JBNMJJ010000293.1:0-3518 GCA_050873745.1 Lachnospiraceae bacterium
ATTTTGGGCATTCTCCGGCGTGAGACTTAGAAGTTCTTTGCGCATGCCCCTTGGGCATGATTTGCCCTCTGGCGTGAGCAATTAGAACTTCTTCTCACGCTGACCTCCATGATGTTCATACAATTTAATGGTTTCATCCACAACCCTGTCCCAGCTATATTTGTGGCAAATATATTCCGCCGCCTTCGCCTTATACTCCTGTACCATATCAGGATTCTCCAGCAAAAGCGTCAGCTCTTCACACAAACTTTCCACGTTGGAAGCCTGGAAGTGTCTGGCGTAGTCCTCCACCACTTCCACATTTTCCTTTATATCGCTTACCAGACAGCAGTTTCCATAGCTCATAGCCTCCAAAAGGCTGATAGCCATTCCTTCTATATCGCTGGGAAGAACGAAGCAGTAAGCGTTGGAGAACAGCTCTTCCAGAGCCTGACCGCCTACAAAATTGGTAAAAATAATATTGGCGTTGTCACTGGCTGACTGCATTAATTTTCGGTAATATTCCCCGGAATGGCTGCTTCCGCCGGCAATCACCAGCTTCTTGTCGGTTTTCATCCTCTTATATGCCTCTACCAGATAGTGTGCCCCCTTTTCCGGCACTATTCTTGCCAGAAAAAGGATATAGCCATCCTGATTTAAGCCCCACAGCTCATTAATTTTTTGGGCTTCACGCTTTTGAGGTTTCGAAATGCCGTTGGGAATATATACCGTTTCCCTTCCATACTCCTTTTCAAAGTAGGTCTTCATGTTGTCCGACAGAACGATAATCTCATGGGCATATTTTACCGCCATTTTTTCTCCGAACTTCAATACCTTTGAAGCAAAATTTCCCCATTTCGCCCTCTGCCAGTCCAGTCCGTGAATAGTGGCAACGCAGTGAATCCCAAAGAGCCTGGGCAGCCAAATCATGGTACAGGGCCCTTCTGCATGAAAATGAATCACGTCATAGCCCCCGAACAGGGCCCGCAGCGTGGCCAGAAAGGAATAAACAATGGCATTTAGCTTACTGCTTTCAAAGGTAGGAATGGAAATAATCCTTATCCCCCTGTGATTTTTCCCGATATGCTCCACAAATTTTTTCCCGGACACATGCTTCCCCCTCCGGTTATAGGCATCTACCTTATAGCCCCTCTGTACCAGACGGGTAGCCAGCTCATAAACCACAATTTCCACTCCCCCTTCCCGGGAAGGGATGCGCTTGTGGCCAATCATAGCAATTTTTTTCTGCTTCTTTCCCTTTTTCAGCCTTTTTCCTTCTCTATAGGTATTCCACAGAAAAGAAAGATTGGTGCCGACATACCGGGGAATCAGGCGCACCGGGTCCTGCATAATGCGGTGGAGCCATTCCAGACACAGCTCCTGCATCCATTTGGGCGCCCGCTTTACGGTTCCTGCTTCAAAATCGAAGGCCGCTCCTACCCCAATCATCACTGCCTGCACCTTATTTTTATGCTCTGCCATCCAGATTTCCTGCTTGGGCGCTCCCAAAGCCACCCACACAAAATCCGGTTTCGTCCGGTTTATCCTTTCCACGATTTCCCTGTCCTCCTGGGGAGTCAGTTTCCTGAAAGGAGGGGAGTACATCCCTGCTATTTCCAGCCAGGGATACTTCTCTTCTATTTTCTTTTTCAGCTTATCCAGAGTCTCTTCCCTGCTCCCATAAAAAAAGTGGCGGTACTTCTTTACTTTGGAAAGCGCAAACACCCTGGGCATCAAATCCGGCCCGGGCACCCTCTGGGCATTCTCAAAGCCTCTTCTTCTGCTTACGATAGACAGGGGCTTTCCGTCGGGCAGGGCCATTCTGCTTTCATTCTGAATCCTCCGGTAAGCCTCATCCCGAAAGGCCATCACCGTAGTATGGACATTGGCGACACAGATATAATCCCCCCGCATTTCCTCCAGAGAGTTTTCCAGAGCCTCCAATACCTCTTCCATATTTGTGACATTAATGTCAGTTTCTAAAATCCTGCAACGTTCCACCCGTCTGCCTCCTGTTTAGACCCTTTCCTGCCGAATAATTCTGCAGGGATTTCCCACTACGGTACAGTTGTCCTCCACATCCCTGTTGACCACTGCCCCTGCACCGATTTTCACGTTGTTACCTATGGTTATTCCTCCGAAAACAACGGCATTGGCGTAAATCTCAACATTGTCTCCGATTAGAGGATAAACACGCCCATCCTCGTTTGGCCGCCCCTTTCCAATGGTGGCTCCATGGCCCACAAAAAGATTTTTTCCCGCTCTCTGGGGGTGGATAACCGCATAATTGTGGGATATACGAAAGCCTTCCTCAATTTCTCCCATAATTTCAATGGTGGGCAGGGCAGGCAGAAAAAGCCTGCTGATGTTCCTCAATATCAGGGAATCCCCGGTCCTATAGTAAAAAATATTCCGAAAAGGCCGGTTAAACAGCATACAAAAATTGAAGGCTGCCATTTCCCGGTTTTTATAGGGAGTTTCCCCGCTGTATTTTTCCAAATCCTTTTTTACCGCCTCCCGGTTTTTTGATTGCAAAAACAATATGTCAGCAGGCAATAAAAAAAGAAAAAACAATGCCAGTAAAACTTTATTCTTCATCACACTTTCCTCTTGAAGCATCCATGCTCCCCTGTTCTAAAAAGTATGGGCAGCCAGTATCGTCACGTCAGGAGCGCAGGTTATCTTATCCGGATTTTTGTTGAGAAAGGCACCCCAGAAGCCGAAGGTGCTTTCCGTAAAAATATTGTGCCTGCATTCCGCCATTAGCTGCATATCCCTGAAGCTGTTTTCTCCTTTGTTCCAGGTGGCAAACTCCACCCGGTCCTTTCCAAAATCCAGGCCGAAAATCCTTTCATTTTCCTCACACCAGCCTACGCTGTTTTCATCCGTAAAAAAAATAAACACCGGATTCTCCACCCTCTTCTTAATATAGCTCACCGCCCTTTTGAAAAACCCATGCCGGTAGCAGTGGCCATTCAAAAACAGAAGGTCGCTCCTTCTGGCATGAATGGAAACCGAATTGGTACCATGAATCAGATTGAGCAGCTCCAGATTTCTTTCATCCGTAATGGGAGGAAACTGAAATGCCTGACGGATTTCCTCCTCCATCCTCTCTATCCCAAAGCCCTTATACTTAAAGGCGAAGGAATGCCCCACATAGGAATCCTCAGGATAGCTGCGGAAAATATCATAGCCTGCGTTCATCCGGTTTACGATTTTTTCTTCCAGCAACTTTCTGCTTATCCGCTTAATATGGTAGCCTGCCCCCGTCTGAAAAAATCTGGCCTTCGCATAGGGAAGGGCCTCCTTAAGATTTTTAGGCTTTACCAGCTTCTTTCCCGGAATCTTTCCATAATTATTTAAGCACATTCCCTGATGCTTCAGTGCCTCCACAATATACGGCGAATAGTTCCAGTCTTCATTCCAGAACTCACTTTTTTCCACTTCCTCCAGAATGCTCTGCCATTGCCTTAAGTTAAACAGCTCCTTTATATTGGGCGGCTTAATCCCGAAGATTCTTTCCAGCTCATAACCGTTCC
>JBNMJJ010000294.1:0-3487 GCA_050873745.1 Lachnospiraceae bacterium
GACGGTTCCTGGGGGTATCAGGTGACCGGTTATTATGCGCCTACCGCCCGCTATGGAACACCGGAAGATTTTATGTATTTAATCAATACCCTTCACCGTAATAAAATCGGTGTAATTCTGGACTGGGTGCCTGCCCATTTTCCCAGAGACGCCCACGGACTGGCAGAGTTTGACGGAACCTGCCTTTATGAGCATCCTGACAAACGGCTGGGTGAGCATCCCGACTGGGGAACCAAGATTTTCAATTATGGCAAAATGGAAGTAAAGAATTTCCTGATTGCCAACGCCCTTTTCTGGATTAAAGAATTCCATGTGGATGGTCTTCGTGTGGATGCAGTAGCTTCTATGCTCTATCTGGACTATGGAAAAAAAGACGGAGAATGGGTAGCCAATAAATACGGCGAAAATAAGAATCTGGAGGCAATCGAATTTTTCAAACACTTTAATTCCGTAATCACAGGTACATATCCCGGGGTGATGACCATTGCGGAGGAATCCACGGCATGGCCTATGGTGACCGGAAAGATAGAGGATGGCGGCCTGGGTTTTGGCTTTAAATGGAATATGGGCTGGATGCACGATTTCTGTGAATATATGAAGCTTGACCCTTATTTTAAAAAGAATGCCCATCATGGGATGACCTTTGCCATGAGCTATAACAACTCGGAAAATTATATCCTGCCCCTTTCCCATGACGAGGTAGTGCATCTAAAATGCTCTATGGTAAATAAGATGCCCGGCTATCAGGTGGACAAATATGCCAACCTCCGCACCGGATATACCTATATGTTCGGCCATTCGGGTAAAAAATTACTGTTTATGGGACAGGAATTTGGCCAGGAGCGGGAGTGGAGCGAGGCCCGGGAGCTGGATTGGTTTTTATTGGAAAACCCTCTAAATAAAGGGATGCAGGAGTATGTAAAAGAGCTGCTAAAGCTCTATACCGGCAATTCTGCCATGTATGAAGTCGATAATGACTGGGCCGGATTCGAGTGGGTAAACTGCAATGACTGCGAAAGAAGCGTTTATTCTTTTATCCGTAAAAGTGCAGACGGTAAAAAGAAACTGTTGTTTATAATGAACATGACGCCTGTGGACTGGGAGGACTACCGGCTGGGCGTGCCCTCACGGAAAAAGTGCAAATTACTGCTAAACAGTGACGAAGTGCGCTTTGGTGGAAAGGGAGGGGTGATTCCTCAGGAAATTATCCCGGATAAAAAACCCTGGGACGACAGGGCTTATTCCATTTCCTTTACCCTGCCTGCCTTTGGTTCAGCAGTATTTCAGCTATAAAGGTTAAGTTTCATTTTAAAAGAGCCGAAATAGAGAGTGAATGTAAGGGATGCTTTGAAGAAACCGCTTATATTCACTCTTTTTTATTTTAATAAGGAATATGGACGTATGAGAATAAACTTTGATTTACAGAACGGACAAAAGGCGGAACAACAAAAGAATACGAATGCGGAAAGAGGCTCCTACCGCAAAAGCGACGGAGTGGGAGCGGAGTCTTTTCTGTATGGACAGACTGTATTAGACATTTCTGGTAAGGTTACGGATGACTTTGGCTACGGGAACCATGGAGGGTTCAACGGGAAAGTTATACAGGAGGCAGGGATTGATGAGTATATGGCCCTGCAGCGTAACTTTAACGCAGTAATGTCTAATTCTATGTCCGGCAAAGATTTTATTAAGATGGATAAAGAAGGTTTCGATGTCTACAGCATGGACCCTGAAGAAGCAGTAAATATTCTGGATAAAATCAAGACCACACTGGCCCAGTCAGGAACCCAGATTGAGGGCTATAACGATGATTTGTCGGAGGCTGAGCTGGAGGAGATTACGGGAAACAGCGGCTATGCCAGAAGCATAGAACGGGCGTTGAAGAGGGCGGACGCACCGGTTACGGAGGAAAATATCCGTCAGATAGAAGAAGCTTTGCAGCAGGCCCTTGCCCTGGGAGGACTGGGGGAAGGAAGCATGGCTTACCTGTTGGGAGGCGGACTGGAGCCCACCTTAAGAAACCTTTATAAAGCCAGCTACAGCAGCGTCAATGCCCCGCACAGCGGCAGAACCGCAGGCTACACCAGCGGAAGCTATGGCAGACAGGGGGAGAATACTCAGGATGTGAGAAGAACCCAGGTCAGTCAGGAGGATTACGCCAGACTACAGGAGCAGCTAAAGCAGCGGGTGGAGGACAGCGGCCTGACAGCGGATGAGGAGAATATGCGAAGAGCCCGGTGGCTGATGGAGAAGGGCATTCCCGTCAGCGGTGAAAATATTGAGTTAATGGGCAGGCTGGAAGAGCTTACCTTCCCTTTAGATGCAGAAATGGTTATCCAGCAGGCGGCAAAGGCTTTAGGGGAGGGCAGAAGCGTCTGGAACATTCCGGTAAAGAAAGAGGCAGAAACCGGTTATCGTCAGGCTGCGGATGTTTACCAAAGGTACCAGAATCTTCCTATGGAGGCGGCAGACTATGCCGCAGAAGCAGGCTTGTCCTTAAGCCTTAAGAATATGGAGGGCTACTACAGGGCAGAAGGCAGCTTTACGGTACAGATTCAGGCCAGAAAAACTCTGGAGGAAGTCAGGCTGAAGATGACGGTAGAAGCCAATCTGAAGCTGATTCAGTCCGGTTTCTCCATTGATACGGCTCCCATGGAAGAGTTGATTGGCAAGTTGGATGAAGCTGCCAGACAGTGGCAGGAGGCTCTTTTCGGAAAGGGTGACAGCGCCGGGAAGGGAGAGCTTTTTACCAAAACCCTTGAACAAATCAAAGAGCTGCCCAGAATGCCTCTGGCATTGGCCGGAAGAATTCCCTTTATGGGCAGGCCAACACTGGAAGAGGTAGGGCAGGAAGGACGGTTGCTGCAAAGCCAGTATAAGGCAGCTAATGAAAGCTATGAAACCCTGATGACAGCTCCCAGAGCAGATTTGGGAGACAGTATCCGCAAGGCTTTTCGTAACGTGGATGATATATTACAGGAAATGAATCTGAAGATTACGGAAGAAAACCAGAGAGCGGTGCGTATTCTTGGTTATAACCGGATGGAAATCACGGAAGAAAATCTCTGGAAGGTACAGGAAGCGGACCGTCAGGTCCGGGAAGTTATCACCGGAATGAAACCGGGACTTACTTTGGAAATGATTCGTCAGGGCAAAAATCCCCTGGAAATGACCCTGGACGAGCTGCAGGATTATATCAGAGAGCAGGATGCGGATTTTGGTCAGGACACTTCCAAATATAGTAAATTCCTGTATAAATTGGAACAAAAGGGCGAGATTAATGCCGAGGAACGTAAGGCTTATATCGGAATTTACCGGCTGTTCCGCCAGATTGAAAAAAGTGATGGGGCAGTAATCGGAAGTCTGGTATCTCAGGGGGCGGATTTAAATCTTTCCAATCTTTTATCTGCGGTAAGAAGCCGCAGAGCCAGGGGAACGGACGTCCGGGTGGATGATTCTGTGGGCACCCTCAGTAAGCTGGAGCCCA
>JBNMJJ010000295.1:0-3476 GCA_050873745.1 Lachnospiraceae bacterium
ACGACTGTATGATATTTAATCCCCTCTTTTATCCTGTTCTGCTTCTGCTCCAGAAAGTTTTTTTTATTTTTAATACGAGATAATTCAGGCGCTTCTGCCGTACCAAATCTGAGTTCATTGCCACCTTTATCTTCAAGCTCAAGCAATTTCGATTTTGTTCTCTTATCCTTCTGCTCAAAGAATGACCGTTGTTCAGATTTCTCCTCTTCATCCAGGAGTTTAGGGGCTTTTGTCGTGTTAAGCCTCTTTACCTGATTCTCATGTTCCAATTAGTTCCCCCCTTCCGATTTGCTACATTTATGCGACGTCGCATAACTTAACGTGCTTCCTCCCGGCTATGTTCCGGCTCTCTGTTCTCATTTTCCTGATTCTGCTGTTCTACCTTATCCTTCATCTCCTGCAATTTTACAGCAACAGATTCTCTTTCTTCCTTTTTTGCCTCTTTTTCTGCGCCTAATCTGACCGACAGCCTGTCCAGCTTCTCAAGAGCTTTGTCCACACCATCTATCTGCTTTTGCATAGTATCTATGTTCTTTTTTATTGATGTATCTATGGCTCTGGTCAAAACAATTCCCGGCTTTTCATGGGATACTTCTTTCGTCTCTTTTCCCACCATCAGTCTTCCCACGTTGCCTGCGCTGGTTCCCATCTGCTTAAATTCATTTCCTATACGCTCAACCCTGTCTGCCGTCTTTTCATAATTAGTTTTCGTATTCACCAAATTTTCCCGATAACCTTCCAGCATAGATTTAGCCCCTGAGATTCCTCTTTGGAGAACCTTGCTCATGCCCTCTTTCCCTTTTTCCTTAAACGCTTTAATAGCCTTCTCAGCAGTATCGATAAAGTGATTCTTTATGGCAGATAAATTTTGCAGCAAGCGGCTATTCTTTTTCTGGAGGTCTTCCATTTTGTTGATGGTTGTTACTCTGCCACCTGCCTCTGCCTCCCTAGGTTGGCCTTTCTGCACTGCTGAAAGCTGCTCTCTTATCATATGTACCTCAGCAGAGATAGCACTAAGCTGTATCTGCATGCCAACCACATACTGCAGGATTTGGGTAAATTCCTGGGACTGCTGACTCATTCCCTGCTGCTTCATCAACTCTGTCAACTGCTTAATCGCAGGATTTTCTTCTATCTTTTCCTGACCATTTTTTTCGGTAAATACGCCCTCAACTACTTTACCTTCTGTTTTCCCTATCATTTTTAAATTTCCTTTTGTTTCCATCCTTCATTCTCCTTTCTCAATGAATCCTCTTCCTGTCAGGTAAGCGGTTTCGATATTTATGCGACGTCGCATAAACAAAAAGACCAATTACATTACTGTAATCAGTCCGGTTTCCAAAGTTACTTTTATATATTATATATGTTTATCAGGACAGCCAGGAGATAAACGAATCCTATCAATCCTGCAAATCCTGTCAAAACTCAGGACGGATGGCACGTCCTCCCAGCTGCCGATGTGGCGAAACCACATATTGATAAACATTATTCCTTTTTACTTTTTAATTATCAGTCTCCGATTTATGCGACATCGCATACATTAACGGGCTTCCTCCCGGTTATGCTTCGGCTCTTTTCTTTCCGTCTGGTTCTTCTCCACAGCCTCCTTATTCTTCTCCAGCTTACCTTTAACCGATGCTCTCCCCTCCTGGCTCTTTTTTTCATTCTTCTGCGTCTTTTCTTTACCAGATTCTCTCCCCCTTTCACTTTCTATCGCCTCTTTTACTTTTAATTCCCCAATCATTTCATCCACCGTAGAAAATAATTTCGAATAAGTTACACCCACAGTTATTTCCCTCTCATCATAAACCACCAGCGAGTTTGAAAACTCCTTGGGAAGATACTTGGATACACTACTCATATCGATTAGATTATCTACACCTTCGCAACCACAGAAGAACAAATAACGTTCGCCCTTTTCGAGAGGGGTATCTCCTATATGTACTCCTTCTTTGCTGATTTCAACATACTCCGGCATTATTTCTGGCCACAGAGCAGTTCCTGGCCCTACCTCTGCTATCCCTGACCGTTGATATTCCTGAAAACTAATCTTTTGTAATTCATGAAGTTTTTGAAGATAACTTCCATTGTAGTTTTTTTCTACCTCCTCCTCAAGGGTATGCACTTTATCTCCCTCAGTGAAACTGTGAATAAGCTCCTTCGCCATTTTTTCCAGTCCCAAATCCTCAGCGTGCTCAGTTAAAACCTTCTGAACCGCCTCTGCTACTTCTGATAAAGGATATTTTGTACTTCTCACTGCATCCATTTGTGCCATATTCTTTTCCTTCCTTTCCTCAGTCTGTAATTGCTGAATCATCTTATCGATGGAGGCAAACTCTCTTCTTGCCCCTATCCTCATTTATGCGACGTCGCATAGATTAACGTGCTTCCTCCCGGCTGTGTTCCGGCTCTTTTCTTTCTGTCTGGTTTCTCTCCATGGCATCCCTGTTCTTTTCCAGCTTGCCCTTAACCGATTCTCTCCCTTCCTGGCTCTTTTTCTCATTCTCTTTCGCACGGAGATTCTTTCCCCGTTCATTCTTTGCCCCGGCTTCTTTCAGGTTGCTAATCATTTTGTTAAAACCCTCTCTGGACTTTACCGGAGGCAGAGAAAGATAAACCTTATGTTCTCTCTTTTCCTCCTGATTGGCCGCTTCCTGCACATTTTCTTTTTCTGTTGCCATACTCTTTACCTTCCTTTCCTCAGCCTGTAATTGCTGAATCATCTTGTCGATGGAGGCAAACTCTCTTCTTGCTTCCATACTCACCTGTGAATCCAGATACAACGGGTCTCCGCCCAGCTCAATAGTGATGTGTCCCGGCTGTTCTTTAAGCAGTTCAAGCATTTCATCAAAATAGCTCCAGTGGTCACACCAAAGATGAAGATAATGCTCGTCTTTTTCCTCTCCCAGCGCATATACGCAGGGCTTTAATTCAAAATCAGGATACTCAGAATCCTGCGTAGTTTCCACAAGCCTTTTGATAACGGCTGCCAGCTCAGACAGCTCACATTCGCTGCTTCTGATTAAATAATTCCTTTCTGCCATACTCTCCTCCATGATGCTGTCCGGCAGCACCTCAAATTCTGATGAAACATACTATTTTTTTCTAACCCACAATGGAACCACCTCCTTTGCCCAAAAAAGATGCCGTTACTTTTACCGTAACCGCATCTTTTTATCCTCTATTCAATTTTTGTATTCCCCTTACGAATTGCTTCCTGCGGCTTCGAGGTCATTACCTTATAGCACAGGGTATTCATAGGGAAATCATCATCGAAGGGAACCTTGTCCCCTCCTACCCACAAAAGCCCCTTTCCCTCTTCCCCGGTCTGGATATAATCCATTTCGTCCTCAGACAGGTCTAAATGTTCCCCTAATATCTTGGCGTCATCCCCGGCCTGGTTTAACATAGCTATAAAGTTGGTCGTATCCAGAATGTTCTGGATTTCCTGACTACGGAACATATCCTTAATATTC
>JBNMJJ010000296.1:0-3473 GCA_050873745.1 Lachnospiraceae bacterium
CCATAATTATTCCTATAGCCTTGACAATATCTATGTCTGTCTGTCTGTCTGTCTGTCTGTCTGTCTGTCTGTCTGTCTGTCTGTCTGTCTGTCTGTCTGTCAATAATTATTTCATGGCAACCACTTCTTTTACAAACATTATTTTCTTCCATTTTCATAAATACTTCATCACCAACGTTTTATCTCTTGTCATATACAGTACAGCTTTCAAAATCTCCCCCTCATCCATCTACCATCCCCTCATACCACAATCCCGATACAAAGTACCCGAATCATCCTGTACAGACAATTTCATACTTTATATCAGGATTCTGTTTTGTCACTTTCTCCAAAATTCCTTCCTATCACCAGTATTGTCTGAGATTTTCTTCTGCTTCCCCGGCATTTAATCCATACTGCTTAATCAACTGCTGCCTGGTAACCTCCCTGGAAACCAACGCTTCCTTCATCATCCTGATTGAACGGGCTATACCTTCCTTTTTCTCCTCTTCTCTTGCCTCTTTTCTGGTTGCCTGCACATCATACGCTTCAAAGTTCGCAAATAACTCTCCCATAGGTCTCTCCTTTACCTGCTCCGCAAATGCCTCTACTTCCTCTCTCGGCACATTCATCTTCAAAAGCAAAGCTTCCACTACCTGCGCTATCACATCCAGAAGATTCTCCGAAATCCCCGATGTTACCTCATTCAGATATTCCTCATTAACCTCTTTCCTAAGGGTTGTGAAATCAGCCGCCTTCTGCAGCTTGCTGACCATCATAATAATGGAAAGTAAATCTTTCTTTTCCATCAGCTCAGCATTACTATAATCCTTAAGCTGTACCAAAATACACTTAAAGTTCGGAATATAGCTCTCAAATACATCACTAAGAAACACCCTGTTACTCAGTTCAACTCCCTGTCTCCAATCTGCTGGCCCATCATAATAAATAATCGGCAGAACAGGCGGATACTTAAAGCCCTTAGTCTTGCTGATTCCCTTATGCACTCTTTCCTGCTCCTTCTCATAGTCCTCCCAAATGAAAACCATATAGCGCAGTATTTGCATAATCACATTATAATCTATTTGCGATTTGTGTTCAATTAGAGAAATTAAATAGAACGGTGTTTCGTTTTCCTTCAGTCGAACACGCTTTACTACATCTGAGTTTCTTTCCTCAGTAAAAATATGGAGATACTGCTGGGTTACATCTTCAATATCCTCCGGCTGCACATCCTTAAGTAATGGAATATTCACATATCCTCTTAAAAATTGTGAGCACAGATGAGGCTCTCCGAAAATGATTTTACTCGAGCTGTCCTTTACCCTGGAATTTTTAGGTTTCATTGCACGCCTTCCTTTCTGCATGGAATACAACGAAAAAAGCGGCCCTTAACTCAACTTCTGCTCCATCCCATGTACCTTGTTCAGTTGTCCGTTTGGGATATTTTGCCTGAAGTTTCTGACTTGAATTTCAAATGCTCAATAAGAAAATAAAAATATCCTGAAAATTGATTTGCTCCTTCACTATATCAAACATTTCAATTCCCCGCAATAAAAATCCAAATATAAAGTATGAAATTGTCAAGGTACAGTATCTATCCAGCTCTAGGCCCTAACTCTATTGATGTCTCCCACTACCCGGTAGGTCTTGACCGCTTCCCCATCCGTTTTCTGCTTCGTATAAAGAGCCTCATACTCCGCTCTTCTTACATGATACTGGGTATCCTCCAGTATCTTACGGTTGGCTGCAAGCACATCTGCAAGAAGCCCTACAATCAGCGTGACAAATCCCATAATAATCAGCGTACACGCTAAAATCAATGACTGCACATGCCCTCCGGCAACACCTGCCGCCATCAAATAAAGATAGCGGAAGCCTATTCCCAAACCAACCAGAACGGGAGGGATTGATACGAAAAAGAAGCACTTAAGCGGCTTATACATCATATATGCCCGGATAATGGTCAGCATACTCTTCTTCACATACCCCCAGATGCTGTTAAACAGCCTGGATGGACGAAGCTCCCCGTTCGTACGGATAGGCACGCTGGTAATGGGAATCCTCTCCCTTCCTGCCTGAACGATGGTCTCCAGGGTGTATGTATAGTCATTCACCACATTAATCCGCATAGCCGCTTCTCTGGAAAAAGCCCTGAATCCGCTGGGCGCATCCGGAATATCCGTATTGGAGGCCTTACGCACAACCCAGCTTCCAAAACGCTGCAGCTTTTTTTTGATAAAAGAAAAATGCTCCGTCTCTTCAATGGGCCTTGCGCCCACCACCATATCTGCCTTTCCGTCAAGAATCGGCTGGATTAAGGCCTCAATATCATCGGCACAATACTGGTTATCGGCATCGGTATTGACGATAATGTCGGCTCCATTTCTCAGGCATCCGTCCAATCCTGCCATGAATCCCTTCGCCAACCCCTTATTCTGCTTAAAATTTACCACATGATGAACTCCCCAGCGGCGGGCTACCTCTACCGTATTATCCTTACTTCCGTCATTGATAATCAAATATTCAATTTCGTCTATCCCGGGAATCTCTTTGGGCAGGTCATTTAAGGCAATTTCCAGTGTTTCTGCCTCATTATAGCAAGGTATCTGTATAATCAGCTTCATCTGTCGTCCATTCCTTCCTTATCACACTCTAATAATATACATTATACACGTCCGCCATGATTTGGCGCTTGTATATTTCTTCCAGCTTATCCAGATATTCACTGTTATAATAGGCCAACAGAATGGTATTTTGGGTATCCAGCCCTTCCAAATCCGCTGGTTCTATTACGGTAATGCTTCTCTCCCTCAACTGCATCTGCAGAAAGCCAATCCACTTATCGCTGCCTTCCCTGAGAAAAAGAATCTGCTCCTGGGGTTTCGCTATTTCTGTCAGCAATTTAATCATGCTGATGTCCATACGCACATTTTCGTTACTATTGTATACATGAAGGTGGCTGATTTTAATCCCAACCAAAACCTCCACTACCATTACAAGCATCAGTATCCATATTCTCACTGTGCTTTGCCTGCTGTACCATATCAAGATAGTCAGCAGGACACTGACCAACACACCGGCCAGCCATACCTTGCCAAAGAATACCGCCGGAACCACATCTCCCTCACCAATAAAAATACTGGTCAGAGCAGAATGCTCCCCACGAATATGACTAACCTCCATCCCCCGACAGGCAAACAGACAAACTCCTGCCATTATACTGTAGATGCCAAGGACAAGTCCCTGCCTGCGGAAAATCTGCTTACTCTGATTCATCATACACACTCCCAGAAAACTAAGGAGGGGTACAATCAATTCAATATACCGCCCATAGATAATCCAGTCAGGGCCTTTGGTATTAATCGTATAAATACCACAGATTCCCAGTTGTCCCACGGCCGCCAAAAGCACATATAGACCAAGGCAATTAACCGCCTTACATTCCTTTTTTCTTTTTATGCTCTGTATCAGTTCTTTTCCCTGCATCATGC
>JBNMJJ010000297.1:0-3419 GCA_050873745.1 Lachnospiraceae bacterium
GGCTTATCCAAAGGAAGAAGGGAAGAGAATGGATGGAAGATAGGAGAGGATGTATTCGGTTTTGAGGGTACTTACCCTAAGGAAGCTTTGTTTAGACAACAGAGCTTTTTTTGTGTTTTGCCCATTTTTTTGTTGTAATTAAAAGAAACGAATAAATGGATATTTAGAGAGGCTAATTTAACTAAAATTTTAGAAAAGATGTTTGCTTAAAAAATGAAATATGGTATAATGGGCCTATAAGTATTGAAATCAGAAAAGATGGGTTTAATGATACCTGTATAATAAACTAAAGAGGTGATAGTATGGATACAAAGATTCTTTTGGAAAATGGTACTAATGAGCTTGAGGTATTGGAATTTACATTAAGTGGTCATTCTTATGGAATTAACGTTGCTAAAATCAGAGAAATTATTCCATATCAGGACGTAACACCTGTGCCTAATGCGCATCCAAGTATTGAAGGAATTTTTATGCCCCGTGATACGATGATTACGGCTATTGACCTGAAAAATTGTTTGCAGAGAGGCACTTCGGAGAGGGGCGGTCTCTTTATCATTACCAACTTTAACAGGTTGGATATTGCTTTCCATGTGGATGAAGTTTTGGGAATTCATCGTGTATCATGGGGGGATATTATTAAACCTAATGCTACTATTTCGACCACAGAAGAGAGCGTGTCTACCGGAATCATTAAGAGAAGTGATAAATTAATTATTATTCTTGATTTCGAGAAAATTGTGACAGACATCAACCCTGATACGGGACTTAAACTGGACGAAATTGATGAGTTAGGAGAGCGTCATCGCAACGATGTACCGATTCTTATTGCAGAAGATTCCGTGTTATTGAATAAGTTAATCGTTGATTCTTTAAAGAAAGCTGGGTACGTCAACCTTATTCATACTGAGAATGGTGAAGAGGCATGGAATGTAATTAATGAGTGCAGGGAACATGGGGATTTGAAAGAGCATGTTCAGTGTGTAATTACGGATATTGAGATGCCTATTATGGATGGACATCGATTAACTAAATTAATTAAAGATGATGAAGACACTAAGGATATTCCTGTTGTAATCTTTTCTTCCCTCGTTAATGATGACATGAGAAGAAAGGGTGAAGCATTGGGAGCAGATGCACAGCTATCCAAACCGGAAATTGGTAATCTGGTCAGAGAAATAGATAAATTAGTTCTCAATAATTAGAAGCTGATATAGAATGGATACAAGGCAGGGAATTATTCCCTGTCTTTTTATATACTTTATTTGGAGAGGATTTTTTCATGGAGCTAAAAACGCTGATAAATGATGCGGATGTAGTTTTAGTTGGAATAGGAGAAGCCTTCCAGGATGATTTTTCAAGGATAAAAATTAATCAGGATGAACGGAATACTGTTTTTGAAGAATATGCCAGGATGGAATATCTGGATAACCATGCGGCTGATGAGGTCGATAATGCTTATAGAGTTCTGAAGGTATTACTGGAAAATAAGGACTATTTCGTTGTTACTTTATGTGATGATGACCGCATATATGGCAGCGGACTGAACAAGGAGAAGATAGTGGCTCCCTGCGGAAGTTATCATCGTTTGCAGTGTGAAGATGTCTGCACAAGTGATATTTATCCGGCGTATGAATATTCAGAGGAGATAAGCAAGAAGAAAATTCCCACCTGCCCTCATTGTGGGAAAGGGCTTGTGATGAATCGTATAGGGGCTTTAAAGTATAGCGAAGAAGGCTATTTGGCACAATGGGACAACTACACCAAATGGCTTCAGAATACATTGAACAAAAAAACGCTTATTCTTGAACTGGGAGTGGGAATGAAATATCCTTCCGTCATCAGATGGCCGGTAGAGAAAATCGCTTTTATCAATAAAAAGGCACAATTAGTCAGAGTGAATTCATTTTTTTATCAGCTTCCAGAAGCGATGAAAGAAAAGGGAATTGCCCTTCAAAAGAATCCTGTAACATTCCTGACAAATCAAATTGTATAATATTTTGTTGTATGGTAAACTAAACAATAGATAAATCTTTCCGGAGGATAAAATATGAAATCAAATGAAGAATATTTGGATGAACTGTTAAAAGAGATGGAGGTCAGTGCTGATACCGGATCAGCGGCTGAAATTTTGCAGGGAGGAGAAGAGGATACTGCTGCTGCACCAGTAAGCGAAGCAGGGGAGCATCCCATTCCTGAATTTGAGAGTGGAGAAGGAGAAATACACGACGTTCTGTCTGGAAATTCTCTGGAACAGCTTATGGCGGAGATACAGCACGGCGCCCAAGAAGATGACGAGGCGGATTTTTCGGATAATGATTTGTTATCCGAAGAGAGTATAGATGCGCTCTTAGATGCGGCTAAGGCAAACGCTCAGACGAATGTGGAAGAAGCAGTTAAAGAAGAAGCAGCCATAGAGGATGATGCACAAGAACCTTTTTACACGGATAAGCAGGAAGAGCTTGCTGAAATAAATGAACTGCTGGATAAGGATGAGAAAAAGGAAATCGTTGAAGATACCGAAGAACCTGCAAAAGATACGGTATTTTCCATGGAAGAGATGGAAGTGCCTATTGAGGAGGAGCAGGTTTTCAGTATGGAAGACTTAGATTCTTTACTGGAAGACCGTTCTGCCAGCGCACCTTCCGATAAGCAGGCTAAGAATGAGAAGGTTGATAAAGCAGGTAAGGAAGGCTCAAATTCAGTCTCCGGGGAGAAAGAGCCAAAAGGATTTAAGAAGTTTCTTTCCATGCTTTTTGAAGAAGAACCGGATGAGATGGAGCCGGAGGAAGCCGGTGACCTCAATCTTTCTGATGAAAACAAAGAAATTTTGAGCCAACTGGATAAAGAAGGAAAGCCTAAGGGAAAAGCAAAGAAAAAGAAAGAGAAGGCGAAGGGAAAGAAGGAAGGCGAAGAAGAACAGGGAAAAGACAATAAAAAGAAAGCTAAAAAGCCTCCGAAGCCCAAAAAGGAGAAGAAACCGAAAAAAGAGAAGCCGGTAAAGGAAGAGGAACAGACGAGACCTGAGAAGCTCCTTCCGAAAAAGAAGGTTGTAGTAACCTCTATTTTTGCAGCCTCTTTGTTGATTGCCATTCTCTTATTTGAATTTTTAATTCCGCCTATGTTTACTCTGACAGGGGCCAGAGCAGCTTTTTTACAGGAGAATTATAAAGAAGCATATCAGGAGTTTTACGGAGAAAAACGCAATGAGACGGATGAGGAGAGATTCCAGTCTTCCAGAGCGGTAATGCGGATGCAGACCAACCTGGACAGCTATTACAGTTTTCTGGAGATAGGTGATGGGCTTAAGGCGCTTCACTCTCTGATTGAAGGCGTCCATGTAAAGGAAGACGTATATGCTCTCGCAGGAACCTATAATGCCACTGCCGAAGTGGATAAGGTATATATGGAGATACTGGGGA
>JBNMJJ010000298.1:0-3383 GCA_050873745.1 Lachnospiraceae bacterium
CAGTGGAAACGTCAAGGTCCTGAGGAAGAACGAATTTAATGCACCGGATGGTAATATCCTGGCAGCTATTTCTGTGATGAGCAGGAACGGTCAGGGTTTTCAGGCCACGTTTGTATTCATTGCCCAAATCATCCACTTCGTTGAGAATCACGGCAAGGGCCACTCTTTTTTCAGGACAGATATTTTTCAGGGTAACATCCAACTGCAGAATCCGTCCCAGAGAGGCTAATTCCAAATCTCCCGCATCAAACTCAATGGTATCTTCGCAGCCCTCAAGGTCAATGGGAACGACGGCGGGACATTCTTCCCCAATCAGCTCGGTGCCGCAGTCTATTTCGATGAAAGGAGAGGGGAAGATGACCATATTTCCTTCATTGTCGCTGTAGCTGATGGATTCGTTTACCTCTACCTGGCCGGTGCATACTCCGCCATGGGAAACGGTAAAGGTAAGAGAAGCGCCTTCCACTCCGGTAGTACCCAGGGAGGGTATTTTCCACTGTACCAGGCCGCTGTTTAGCAGTGTGGCCTGGCCTTTTGTGGGAGAGGAGAGGGCGGTAACACTGAAGCAGGGGGAAATCTGGTCTTTAATGAGGATGTTGGTAGCTCCAGGCTTGCTTATATTTCTGGCCAGATTTTCAAACAAATCCTCCAGCTCGGCATCATCCGGGGTGATGACTAAAAAGGCAGAGTCAGGGTCGGACGCCCAGTTTTTTAGGGCCTGCTCATCCAGACCGCCGTTTCCGGAAAGGCCAATAACGTAGATACTGATTCCCAGGGCTTTGGCGGCGGCAGCCACCGTGTCAGGATTGCCGCCGGCAGTGGTCACTCCATCGGTAAACAGAATCATTACTTTGGCATTAGAGGAGGTCATGTCAAAAAGCTCCAGCGCTTTGGTAAAGGCATCCTCATGATTGGTGGAGCCGTCAGCGGACAGGGAGTTTACGGCAGCCTTTAAATCGGCAACGGAAGTAATCAGTTGCGTATCCTTCACCGCCGTACTGGAAAAGCTGACGATGCCTATACGGCTGCCTCCTCCAATCTGCCCGTCCTGGCTGCTGTCGGTAGCTTCATCAATAATATCGATAAATTTCTTTGCCCCGTTTTTTAAATTGGCAAGAGGGCTGCCTGCCATACTGCCGGAACGGTCCAGAATCAAGACAATATCCGTAGGATTGCTGGTAATGTCCGGCTGAGCTGCCAGTGACAGGGTGACCTGGAAGGAGTCTCCACAGTTGATTGCTGTCCGGCTAATCTCTTTGTTTACATTGGTAATACCCATAAAAGTACCTCGCATTCCGCCGCCGAAGCGGCTGTTTTTGATATAGGGAAGTCTTTTTCGACATCCTTCTACAGAATATGCAGGAGTGGGAAAGTTGGACACAAAAAGCCAGCTATTTAAATCTAACCTCCTAAAAGCCCGCTGGGAAAATTTAACTGGATAAAATTGGTGTTAAATCCTTGACAGGAAGGACAGGCACAGATATACTGTATACAAGTAATTAAGCAGTATGGACAGTAAACAAATAAATAGAATCTTCAGGGCAGGGTGTAATTCCCTACCGGTGGTACAGCCCACGAGCCGCAAGGCATGATTCGGTGAAACTCCGAAGCCGACAGTATAGTCTGGATGAAAGAAGATAGGAATTGTAGGATAGATATAGTATTCTGCGAATAGAATTGATGCTCTGGAATGTGATTATTCCAGAGCTTTTTCTTTTCTTTGCAGATACTTGCTGTAGGTGAATTTATAGCATCTTTCCGGAATTTGATATGGCAGCCCTGAGCAGTTTGTTCAGGGCTTTTTCTTGTTTTAGAGAATATGGGCTTGTTTACTGCCAGGCGGATGGTTTTGTTCACTGCCAAAGACCGGTTTTTTCCACTGCAGGAGGCAGGATTGAATCAGAAACCGGGCAGTAGAGGAGGACTGTAAATAAGGAAGGGAGGAGAAAGATGACGGGCAGCAAAGAAGATAAAGAGTATATGTATCGTGCCCTTAAGCTGGCCCAAAGGGGCTGCGGCTGGGTATCACCCAACCCGCTGGTGGGAGCGGTAATTGTAAAGGAGGGGCGGATAATCGGAGAGGGTTATCATAAAAAATACGGTGGACTTCATGCAGAAAGGCAGGCTTTGGCAGCCTGTACAGAAAACCCGGCAGGAGCTGACATCTATGTCACTTTGGAGCCCTGCTGCCATTATGGAAAGCAGCCTCCCTGCGTGGATGCTCTTCTGGAAGCGGGAATCCGGAGGGTAGTTATGGGGTCACCAGACCCCAATCCTCTGGTTAGCGGAAAGGGAGTTGATATTCTGAGGAAAAACGGAGTGGAGGTTTGCCAGGATGTCTGCCGGGAAGAATGTGACCGGATAAATGAGGTGTTTTTTCATTATATACGGAGCAATACTCCTTTTGTGGTTATGAAATACGCTATGACCCTGGATGGCAAGATTGCCACCTGCACCGGCGCCTCCCAATGGATTACCGGGGAGACTGCCCGAAACCATGTGCAGCAGCAGAGACACCGGTATAGGGGCATAATGGCAGGAGTAGGAACGGTGCTGGCGGATGACCCCATGCTTACCTGTCGGATGGAAGGAGGGCGGAATCCTGTTCGGATTATCTGCGATTCCCATCTTCGTACTCCTCTTTCGGCAAAGCTTGTAACTACCGCAAAAGCAGTTCCCACTATCATCGCCACTTGTTGTAAGGATGAGGAAAAAAGTGCTTTATACCAACAGGCCGGATGCCAGGTGTTGACCATAAAAGAAAAGAACAGCAGAATTGATTTGCCGGATTTAATGAAAAAGCTGGGAGAGGAAAAAATCGACAGCATCCTGCTGGAAGGGGGAGGAATCTTAAACTGGGCAGCCCTGGAAGAGGGGATTGTCCAAAAGGTTCAGGCTTATATTGCTCCCAAGCTGTTTGGGGGAGAGGGGGCTAAAACTCCTGTTGAAGGCAGAGGCTTTTCGCTGCCCCAGGAAGCCGTCAGGCTGAGGGAAAGCCGGATAATTTCTCTGGGGGAGGATATGTTGATTGAAGGTAGGCTGGCACAAGATATAGACGGCAGCGGATTATCGTCGAAAGGCATGACAGCAGGGCCAATGGCTGATATGAAGCATGGTCAGTGAACCGCATTGGGCATAGAGAAAAAAAGTTGGTGCTTATGCCCTTGGCCGGATGTGTCGTTATGAAAAAAGTAAGCAAATAAGAGAGTGCCGGGCATATACAAATTTCTTTGCTTTCTCTGCCCTGCCAGAACCAAAATATAGGGTAGAGAGGATAGATTTTTTTCTCTATGCCCACTGGTGGGCAAAAAAGGATTTGAAAAGTGATTATTCTTTTACCAGAGGGGCAGCAGGGAGCAATTTTTTTGTATATGCCCTCAGGG
>JBNMJJ010000299.1:0-3370 GCA_050873745.1 Lachnospiraceae bacterium
AAGCGCTTATTGCGGCAGAAACTGCAAGACGGGCCGCCGTTGCATCCATTTGGTCGTCTATACCATCTGCAATTACATAGCAGGCAAAATTATCCAGCTCCACAAATCCAAAATAATCTGTATTTTTTAAATCACTCTCTGCCTCTGAAGTAAATGCAGTGACAAACTCAGAATTTTGCTTCCTCATTCTTATGTACTCTCTTTCATACACCCAGTAAAATTATGCTTGCGTTATCCTTAGTCGGATTAGCATTACGATTAATTAATTCAATAATCTCAAAGGCTTTTGTCTGGCAGCCCGCTTCTTTCTGCAATACCATTTCCATCTCCTTAAAGCTCAGCAAATCATAAACCCCATCGCTCATTAAAATAATTATATCCTTTGCTTTCAGATGAATGGGAGCATCCACATATTCAATATCCCGAAACTCATCCTGTCCCAAATAATTGTACAGTCTCTGATTCTCCAGCAGAGTCAGCGCATCCTCTCTGGATATACTCCCTTCGTGAAATTTTTGTTCTGCCAACACAGAAACCGTATGTCCCACCGAAACAGGAACCAGATTTCCTTCACGAAAAACACAGATTTTTACATTCCCTACCAGGGCATAATATAAAAATCCATGACGAATTAATATACATCCTGCACTTGCCGTACCTCTTCTTTCATCTCCTAAAGCCTTTAAAATCTCCCTGTTGGCACAGTTAAAAGCCTTTCTAAAAAAATACTGAGGGTTGTTAAATGCGTTATAGTCCTTAAAGATTTCTACGCAGGCCTGTGTAGCTGTTTTTGCTGCAATTCTTCCTCCATAGGTCTGCCCGGCTCCATCCGCAAGAACGGCCATTATTCCTTCTGACGTTTGTGCCACTTCAATTTGATCCTCCTGTGTCTCCCGACTTCCGATAGTCATACTTTTGCCTATGTCTACAGTCCCTTTTTTCTTTTTCCCCTGAAAAGAAATACACATTCTTATTCCCTCTAGAATCAAAAGGCAAAAGGTGAGCAAAGTAACACAATATCTGTAAATATCCATAGTTGTCTCCCCTATTCTGTTTCGTTTCCCCACATAAAATTATTTCCGCAAAAGGGTATAAAGAGAAAAATGGATTTTCCCAGCTCAATCTTATCGTAAGGATTTAATGGTTTCGGCACATATACGGCACTTTCATTCAGGTAGACCAATCCATTGGAATCACCGGGAAGCAGTACCGTTTCCTTTTTCTTAGGGTCAAAAACGATAACTGCATGGTTTCTTCTGGAAATTTCGTTATCACCTAATATTTGAATATCCATATCATCTGCCCGTCCTACGAAATTTTTTCCCGCAGCAATCTTGTAGTCTTTTCCCTGACGGGGTCCTGATATGCAGACAATCCAGCCGCATACGGGCTTGATATTTTCACGAAAAAGGGCCTCTTCAATATCTACTTCGGAAAATCCCGTCTCCTTCTTTTCTGGTGTAGCTGTCTCCAAGTTGCAGAACGGACAGACTGTCCCATACCTCTTTTTACTGAACATATGTCCGTTTGCACATCGAATTAAATTTGAACCTGTATTTCCCTTTTCCATTAGTCGAATCCTCCATGTAATATTTATCTATAAAATCTGTAGTCTGGTTAAGCCAATAAACAGAATATCGAATCGTTCCAGCTTACAGGGTTTTCCGTAGGAAATTTTGTATTTTCTTCCATCCTTTTTCTGTATGCTGATTCCGTTTCTGGAAGAAACATCCTCCACATACCAGTCATTTCCCGAAAAATTTAAGACCGCATGCTCCACATCAATCATGCTCGCATAAGTGGTCTCATTTAAATCTACCGTAACCTGGTTTTCTCCCACATCTCTTCCAATGACAATTCCATTTTTACCATATAAATTCCAACTGGCAAGATGGGAGCCCTCTTCGCTTAATAAGACCAACTCTGTACAGGTTTCCCCCGGTATCAGCCGTTCTGTTGCCGGCAGCCGAAAAGCAGCTTCCTCATTTTTTCGTTTTGAGGACAATCCTAACCCCAGATGAATAAGACCCACAATAGTTAAAACTAATATCCACAGCCAGGCTCTGGTGGGTCCCGGTTCACCACATAAAATGATAATCAGAGCCAGACACAAAATGGCAATCACCAAATCAATTTTTCTTTTCATGCTTACCTCTTTATCCCCATGAACTGCTCAAATAGTGTAGATGTGTCCAATGGATTACGCTCTTTTGGCTTTAGTTTATCTTCGTCAACAATATCCTTTGTATCCGGATTAAAGCCGAAGAATTGTTCAAAATTTCTATGGATATTGCCAAAATCTATGTTTTCTGCTTTTGGCGTTTCCTGTCTTGTGCTTCTTTCCGTCCTGCTCTGCCCTTGTTTAGAATCCTGCAGATTCTCATCATATTTTTTTCGTTTTTCTGCATCCGAAAGAATACTGTTAGCTTCAGAGATTTCTCTGAATTTTCGTTCATACTCCTGATTTCCCGGATGGGTGTCAGGGTGATATTTTTTTGCCAGCTTACGATAAGCTTTTTTTATTTCTTCCTCTGTTGCCTGCCTGGGAACTCCCAGTATTTGATACCAATCTGTCATACTCTCCTCACACAGTTGATTTATCCTGATTTATACAAAAAAGGCATATCCTTTTGGGACATGCCTTTTTTGCATATTCATCAACCTTTAGGCTCCTACATATCCGCCTTCAATACTGACTGATGCCAGCTTGTCCTTCTTTTGTTTGATTACAATGGAAAACTGACCGATTCCATCGCTGTTTGCATAATCTTCCTTGTAATCAACGACGAATGCTCTGGGGAAAGTATATTTTCTTTCTATCACGCCGGCATTAATAATTTCTACCTCCACCTGACGGTATGCTGCCGCATCTTCTGCTGGCACCATAGACCATTTACCCAACTGGAGGGTACTGTCAAAAGGGTCTCCATCTGTAGAAACCAGAATTTTTCCTGAAATTTCCAGTGTACAGCCCACATCCTTAGTTCTTGCATTAGAATCTAACGGAATATCCGTACGGAACTTCGTTTTCTGTACACACTCCTTTGCAATTTCAAAACTTGTTGCTCCATTTACTTTTACTCGTAATGACATATTTACCTCCCTCCTATTATGCTCCGAATCCGCCTTCAAGGCTGGTCAATTTTGTTAAATCCTTTTTTTGTTTCACATGAAGATAAAATTCACCTACACCGGTTTCATCATCCAGTGATTCTTCGTACTCCATAACAAATGCGTTAGGCAAAGTAATCTGACGAACAATCTGGCCAGCTGCCACTACATCTACTTTTACCGTTCTGTAAGCATCTGCACTTTCGCTGGGAACCACACTCCATTTTGCCAGATTTAATGTCCCATCCTGATTCTCAGC
>JBNMJJ010000300.1:0-3369 GCA_050873745.1 Lachnospiraceae bacterium
ATTATGAAGATACGGGCAAGTCCAGCTCTTATGCCAATGGAACCCTTCTTTACGGAGGAAAAGAGCAGCCCGGCATCAACCTGATTGCCCGGTATTACTATGGGGAGCCCTTTAGCGGATGGATGGTTCTGGTATGGGCGCTGGCTCTGGCGGCCATTGCCTTTGCAGGCTGGAAACTGACGGACAGGTTATTTGCCGGAAAACTGGCCTCTGTCAACAAAGAGATTCCCATGCAGAGGGTATTCCAGTGGACCCTGAATCCTCTGGTGGCTGTTTTTACTCTGGCAGCCTTGCTGGCGGTATTTCCGGGCCGGACTTTCGGGACGGGAATAGGCAATTATGGTTTTTATTATTTGGGCATACTGATAGCAGCGGCAGTTCTCTTCTTCGGCATCAACTATAAGCGGCTGGGGGAAAAACCGCTGATTACCTTAAAAACCATACAGGAGAACTGGACTGGCTGGGCCATGTCTATCTGCTTTGCAGGGGCTTTATGGTCCTGCTACGAATACATGAACGGCCTGTATAATATTCATCACAGCTATGCCACCTGTAAGCTGTTAATCTGGTTTTCCCTGGCTCTGATTTTTACCTTTGAGGTTAAACGAAAGGGGCTTTTAACCGTTTACAACCTGATTTTTCTGGTGGCTGCCGGGGTGGGCGGTTATTATTATGCCAAGCCCTATAAGGGGGTAGAGGAGCTGGAGGAGCTGTATCGGCTGCAGGCGTGGCTAATCGTCTTCGGAGGCTTTTTCCTTTTGCAGATGGTAATTGCCCTGATAAGAATCCTGAGAAAAAAGCAGAGGGTTACGGCAAAGCTCTATCTGCCCTATGCAGCCTGTCTGATTCTGCTTTTGGGCCTGATGGTGGGCTTTCGCAACACCCGTACCTGGCCGGTTACTCTGGCAGTGGTGTTTGGTTTGTTCTATTTTAGGCTGTGGATGTGGGAAAAGCGGGACAGACTCCTTTCCATCTTCTGCAACGGCTTGATTCTGCACTTTCTTTATACGGTGGGTTATTGTCTTTTGCACAGGCCCTACCTGAGATTTCGCCACAATCGGTATGGAATGACCTTCCATACGGTGACCATGACGGGTTACTATCTGGCTCTCGTACTTTGTGCTATTGTGGTGCGCCTTTTTGTGCAGTACCGTAAAAACAAAAGATGGCAGGATGCCTGGAAGGAGCTGAGCCTTCTGGGGATGGGCAACGTATATCTTTTTCTGACCCTGTCCAGAACCGGCTATCTGGCTGCCTTTGTGATGGAAATTTTTATGGTCATCTTCATGGCCTGTATATGGGAAAAGAAGAAGCTGAAATGGATTCTGCAGACCTTTGGCCTGATGGTGGGAATCAGTGTGCTTTTGTTTCCGGCCGTGTTTACGTTTCAGAGAATTGTTCCCGCAGTTTACGACGAGCCCATTTACTCGGAAATTGAGGTCTGGGAATATACGACCCAGAAGGGAACGCCGAAAAACTCGGAATTATATATTGACCCGGGGGCTTTTATTAGGATAATGAAAAATAAGCTCTTTGGCATAGAGATGGGAAATATCTCCTTAAGCCGTGCCTGGGACAGGCTGGCTCCCGTTTATTTACGCTCGGTTGGTGTTCTCAGGGCCAGTGCGGGTCCGGTGGAGGAGGAAAAGGACTTTTCCAACGGGCGGATAGAGATTTTTAGGGAGTATATCGGTGAGCTGAATGCTACCGGTCATGACAAAATGGGCTTTGCCTTTCCCGACGGAGTGGTTTCCGTCCATGCCCATAACACCTATCTGCAGGTGGCCTATGACCATGGAATTATTACCGGAATCGTATTTTTGCTGTTTGGCCTGTTTACCTTCCTGCTGGGAGCTTTCCGTTATAAAAGAGAAAAGAAAAGCCGTCCTTATCTTGCGCTGATTATTGCAATTACCATTGCTTTTAGTGCAGCGGGAATGGTGGAATGGATTTACCATCTCTGCAACCTCTTTGGCTTTTCTCTTATGGTGGTGATTGGGCCGCTGTTATTTAAGCCTGAGAAGGCAAGTATAAATGGAGAAGAATATGGAAAAGAAGGAGTTTAATCGTCAACTGTTTTCCCGAAGGGCAGGGTTGATGGTTTATGATGTATCCAGTGTATTGGCAGCCAGCTTTCTGGCTATTGTTATGCGATATGAATTTGAATATGATATGATTCCTTCTTATTTTCTGGGAACCATTTTCAGATTCCTGCCTTTCAATATTTTTTGTACGATTATTATCTTTTACATCTTCCGGCTGTACCATAGTTTATGGGCCTTTGCGGGAGAGAATGAACTGCAGAATGTGGTGGTGGCCTGTTTTCTGGCTTCTGCGGTAAACGGCGTGGGTCTTTATGTGGTAAAAATCCAGCCTAAAGCAGTACCCGACAGCTATTACTTTATGTATACCTTTTTGCTCATCACTTTTACCTTCGTCAGCCGTTTTTCCTATCGTTTTCTGCGGAGCAAAAAACACAAGCTGCAGAATAAGAAAAATGCCACCCGGGTAATGATAATCGGCGCCGGAGAGGCAGGAAATACCATTATCAAGGAAATTGTGAGCAGTAATTTTTCCACTATGGCCATCGGCTGTATCATCGATGATGACCCGAAAAAATGGGGCAGCTTTATCCAGGGCATCCGGGTGGCCGGAGGACGGGATAAAATTCTGGAATGTGTGGATTTGTACAGTATTGATGAAATCTTTATCGCTATTCCTTCTGCTTCGAAAAAGGTTATCCGGGAAATTCTGGAAATTTGCAAGGAATCGGAGTGTAAGCTGCGCTCCCTGCCGGGAGTGTATCAACTGGTAAATGGAGAAGTGAACGTGAGCCAGCTACGGGACGTGGAGGTGGAGGATTTACTGGGAAGAGACCCCATCAGGGTGGATTTGAATTCCATTTTACAGTACGTCAGCGGGATGACGGTGCTGGTGACCGGAGGCGGAGGTTCCATCGGAAGTGAGCTTTGCCGCCAGATTGCCCAGCACAAACCCAAAAAACTGATTCTTCTGGATATTTATGAGAACAACGCATTCGATGTACAGCAGGAGCTGCAATATAAATATCCTGAGCTGGATTTGCTGGTGCTGATTGCTTCTGTGCGTAATACCAACCGGATGAATTCGATTTTTGAAGCCTATCGCCCGGATATTGTGTACCATGCGGCGGCCCACAAGCATGTGCCTTTAATGGAAACCAGCCCCAATGAAGCCGTTAAGAACAACGTATTCGGAACCTGGAAAACGGCCCAGGCAGCGGCTTACTGCGGCACGAAAAAATTCGTGATGATTAGCACCGATAAGGCGGTGAACCCCACCAATATTATGGGGGCAAGCAAGCGAATCTGCGAAATGATTATCCAGACC
>JBNMJJ010000301.1:0-3343 GCA_050873745.1 Lachnospiraceae bacterium
CAGCTTCATGTTGGGAATGCCGTACATCAATAGGCCGCCGGGGCGGTCCTTGCGTTCGTAAACGGTGACCAGATGGCCTCTTTTGTTTAACTGGTCTGCCACCGTAAGCCCCGCAGGGCCGCTGCCGATAACGGCCACTTTTTTCCCTGTTCTTACCTGGGGAACGAAGGGCTTCACCAGCCCCTGTTCAAAGGCATAATCGATTACCGCCTTTTCATTGGCTTTGGTGGCCACCGGTCCGCTGTGGATTTGGCAGGTACAGGCCTCTTCACAAAGGGCGGGGCATACCCGGCTGGTAAATTCGGAAAAATTGTGGGTCTTGTTCAGACGGCTGTAAGCCTGTTCCCAGTTTCCCTGATAAACCAAATCGTTCATCTCCGGCACCAGATTGTGCAGAGGGCAGCCGGAGGTCATGCCTCCCAGCTCACAGCCCGACTGACAAAAAGGCACACCACAGTCCATACATCTGGCTCCCTGCTTTTGCTGCTCTTTTAAGGACAGCTTACCATGAAATTCATGGAAGTTTTTTATTCGTTCTCCGGGGCCGATTTCCGGCCCGTTTACTCGTTCATATTCTAAAAAACCTGTTGGTTTTCCCATGTCTACCTCCTGCTTTATTCCACTGCTATTTTTTCTGGGCAACACTGGCGTAAAATGCCTCTATCTGCGCCTGCTCCTGGTTCATTCCCTGCTCCTCGAACTGGGAGGATAGCTGGAGCATCCTCTTATAATCCTCAGGAATAATCTTCTTAAATTTAGGCAGATACTCTTCAAACTGCTCCAGTATCTTGCCTGCCTTTTTGGAACCGGTATAGGCTACATGATTTTCCAGAAGCTTACGGAGAGTCTCTTTATCGAAGGGAGTCTCGATTTTTTCCATCAGCACCATTTCTTTATTCAGGTTCCGGTAAAGGCAGTTCTTTTCATCCAGCACATAGGCCACACCGCCGCTCATTCCTGCGGCAAAGTTTTTGCCCGTGGGCCCCAGGATGACCACCTTTCCTCCGGTCATGTATTCCAGTCCATGCTCACCAACGCCTTCCACCACGGCTACTGCGCCGGAATTACGGATGCCGAAACGCTCTCCTGCCATTCCCGCAATATAGGCTTCTCCCCTGGTTGCTCCATAGAGGGCCACGTTGCCGATAATAATATTTTCTTCTGCCTCATAGCTTGCTTCTTTGGGGGCAAATACCGCCAGCTTTCCGCCGGAAAGACCTTTTCCAAAGTAATCGTTGCTGTCTCCCGAAAGGGTAAGGGTAAGTCCTGCGGGAATAAATGCGCCAAAGCTCTGGCCTCCGGCTCCCTTGCAGGCAACGGTAATGGTATCCTCCGGCAGACCCAAAGGATGCTCTCTGGTTATCTGGGCGCCCAGCAGGGTACCAAAGGTACGGTCGATATTGGTGAGAGTCACCTCCAGCCGCGTTTTCTTTCCCTTCTGGATGGCTTTCACCACTTCCTTGTCGGACAATAACAGAGCCTCATCCTTGGTCTTTTCCAGAGCAAAGTCATAAATCCGCTGAGGATTGAATACCGCCTCTTTTTGTCCGAAAGCCGCCCGGGGTTCCAGTATGCAGCTTAAATCCACCTTTGTGGCCTGTCCCGTAAGACCTTCCTTTTTCTTTAATAAATCGGTCCGGCCCACCATCTCTTCTATACTGCGAAGTCCCAGACGGGCCATATGTTCTCTCAGCTCTCTGGCCATAAAACGCATAAAGTTTTCCACGTATTCCGGTTTGCCCGTAAATCGTTTCCGAAGCTCGGGATTCTGGGTGGCAATGCCCATAGGGCAGGTATCCTGATGGCAGACCCGCATCATTACGCAGCCAAGGCTTACTAAAGGCGCAGTGGCAAAGCCAAATTCCTCCGCTCCCAGAAGGGCTGCAATGGCCACATCCCGGCCGCTCATCAGCTTACCGTCGCTTTCCACCACTACTCAGTCTCTCCAGCCGTTTAGCATCAGGGTCAGGTGTGTCTCTGCCAGTCCCAGCTCCCAGGGAAGTCCTGCGCTGTGAATGGAGCTTAAGGGGGCTGCTCCCGTTCCTCCGTCATAGCCGGAAATGAGAATCACTCCCGCTCCCGCTTTGGCTACTCCGGCGGCTACCGTTCCCACTCCCGCCTCCGATACCAGTTTTACGGAAATCCGGGCATATTTATTGGCATTTTTCAAGTCATAAATCAGCTGGGCCAGGTCTTCTATGGAATAAATATCGTGGTGAGGCGGGGGAGAAATCAGGCCTACGCCGGGAGTAGAATGTCTGGTCTTTGCCACCCAGGGATAGACCTTTTTCCCCGGTAAATGGCCGCCCTCGCCGGGCTTCGCTCCCTGGGCCATCTTAATCTGAATCTCTTTTGCACTGACCAGATAACGGCTGGTTACGCCGAAACGTCCGCTGGCCACCTGTTTAATGGCGGAGCTTCTGTCCTGGGCAGTTCCTGCGGACTGAAGCCTCTCATCGCTTTCTCCTCCCTCACCGCTGTTGGATTTTCCCTTCAGGCGGTTCATGGCAATAGCCAACGCCTCATGGGCCTCTTCGGAAATAGGGCCGTAGGACATGGCTCCGGTTTTAAACCGTTTTACGATGGATTCCTCTGATTCAACCTCTTCTAAAGGGATTCCCGTTTCCGGGAAGTTAAAGTCCATCAGGCTTCGTAAATAACCCGTTTCCTCTTTATCCACCAGTCCGGTGTAGATTTTAAATTTCTCATAATCTCCCTCTTTGGTAGCCTGTTGTAAAAGATGAATGGTCTGAGGGTTGTAACGGTGCTGCTCTCCCTGTGCTTTCATCTTGTGGCGGCCCAGGGAAGTCAGGGTCAAATCCGTTTCCAGTCCTAAGGGGTCGAAGGCTTTGGAATGCTGTGCGTCCGCAGCCCGGGCAATATCCTCCAAATCGATTCCATCGATGGGGCTTACGGTTCCCGTAAAGTAACGGTCAATAACCTTCTGTGAAATACCGATAGCCTCGAAAATCTTACTGCCCTGGTAGGACTGGATGGTGGAAATACCCATTTTAGAGGCGATTTTTACGATACCATGCAAAACGGCATGGTCATAATCCTCCACCGCCGCATAGTAATCCTTATTTAACAGTCCTTCCTCCACCAACTGGGCAATGGTGGCGTGAGCCAGATAAGGGTTTACCGCACTGGCCCCATAGCCTAAGAGGGTGGCGAAATCGTGTACCTCTCTGGGCTCGCCGGACTCCAGAATAAGGGACATAGCGGTACATTTTTTGGTCTGTACCAGATGCCGGTGGACTGCGGCTACCGCCAGTAAGGAAGGCAGGGCCACATGGTTTTCGTCCACTCCTCTGTCGGAAAGCACTAAAATATTGGTTCCTTC
>JBNMJJ010000302.1:0-3340 GCA_050873745.1 Lachnospiraceae bacterium
GTCCGCTGTTTCCAAACCTGCAAGCATACGCAGAATCGTCGTCTTACCGCTTCCGCTGGGCCCCAGCAGTGCAATTAATTTACCTTTTTCAATGCTGAAATTAACATTGTCAGAAGCCTTATATTTGTTAAAGGTTTTGTTCACTCCTTTTAATTCCACATAATTTTTCATCTGCTCAGCCATCTTTTACTCTCCTTCTGCTTTTCCTTTATTCTCCAATACGCTTCTCAGAACCAGAATAATGACCGCCATAAATACCAATATAGCCGATAGCGCAAAGGCTCCGGTAAAATCATAGCCCTGATAGAGCAGCTCAATATACAGCGGCATAGTATTCGTCTTTCCTTTCAAATGGCCTGAAAGCACGGATACCGCTCCAAACTCTCCCATGGCTCTTGCCGTACACAGTACGATTCCATACAGCAATGCCCATTTAATATGGGGAAAGGTGATTTCCCGAAAGATGGTAAACCCGCCTGCTCCCATAAGCGCTGCCGCCTCCTCTTCATCCGTTCCCTGTGTCGTCAGCACCGGAATAATTTCTCTGGAAATGAAAGGAAAGGTTACAAAAATCGTTGCCAGAACAATTCCCGGAACAGCAAAGATAATCTTAATTCCGGCTCCCTGAAGATAGGGATAAATTATACTCTGTCTTCCAAAGGTCAGAATATAGATTAAACCGGCAATAATAGGCGAAACCGTAAGGGGCAAATCAATCAGCGTAGAGATAATCTTCTTTCCCCTGAACTGAAAACGTGTGATACACCATGCTGCCGAGATGCCAAATAAGGTATTGATAACCACCGTGATTACCATTACCTGCAGAGTCAGTCCAATGGCTTTCAGAGCATATTCATTCTTCACCGCCGCTATAAACACCTGTATCCCTTCGCCAAATGCCATAGCCAGTACATAGATTAAGGGTAAAACCAGCATAAGGGTGAGAAAAGCCGTTGATACCCCTATTAATATCCATTTCAGCGGCCCGGAATTTTTCCTGATTTCCATACGAATTACCAATCCTTTCCAAACATTTAAGCAATACCGCTTACTATTTTTGACGTCCTGCTTTGAATCACCGCATTCACAAACAGAATCATAAAGGCGGCAATCAGCATCACCAGAGCTATGGAGGTGGCGCTGGCATAATCAAACTCCTGCAGCTCAGACATAATCATGAGGGGAGCAATCTCCGTCTTGTATGGTGTATTTCCCGCAATAAAGACCACGCTTCCATATTCTCCCAGCCCTCTGGCAAAGGACATGGTAAATCCGGCAATTAAGGCAGGCATTATTTCCGGAAGAATCACCTTAAGCATAGTCTGTCTGCTATTGGCCCCCAGAATGTTGGCCGCCTCCTCATATTGAACATCTATCTTTTCCAATACCGGCTGAACCGCTCTTACCACGAAGGGTATTCCGACGAACACAAGGGCTACGGTGATGCCGACTTTCGTATAGGCAATTTCTATGCCGAAGCGGTAAAAAATTCTGCCCACCCAGCCGTCTGTAGTCGTCAGATGGGTTAAAGCTATACCGGCTACTGCCGTAGGCAATGCAAACGGCAATTCGATAATGCCATTCATAATCTGCTTTCCCGGGAAATCATAGCGTACCAGTACCCAGGCCAGTATGAAGCCCATGACTGCGTTAATTAAAGCGGCGATAAGTGCCGTTTTAAAACTTACGGCATAGCTGGACAAAACTCTGGGCCTGGTCACCGTCGCCAAAAAATCGGAAAAGGATAATTCCACAGAATAGATAATCAGCGAACACAAGGGAATGATAACGATAAACCCAAGTAATGCTGTTGTTATTCCCAGGGATAATCCAAATCCGGGGATAACCCTGTTTTTCTTCCTGTTTCTTTCTTTCACCATTATCATTCCTCACTTTTCTTTCTTACTCAGCTTCAAAGAAGCTATCAAAGAACGCCCCGTCCACAAAATGTTTTTCACTTACGGCGTTCCAGCCTCCCAAATCTTCGACGGTTCCCAAATCTACATTAGTAACCACCCATTTTCCATCAGAAGGAATCTGGCTAATCACATTGCTCTCGCTGGTCGATGCGTATTCTGCTAAAATGGCTTCGTTTGAGGGTCGGTAAAAGTTCTCTGCCTCCACCCTCTGGGCCTCGTCAGAATATAAATACTGCAAATATTCCGTGGCAATCTCCCTGGTGCCTCTGCGGTCTGCCACTTCGTCTACAATCGCCACCGTAGGCTGATTGAGAATGGATACGGAAGGAACAATAATCTCATACTCCCCCGGATGTTCCTTTAATGACAGAAAGGCTTCACTTTCTGTAGCAACCAGTACATCTCCCTGCCCGTTTTCCACGAAGGTTGTGGTTGCTCCCCGGGAGCCTGAATCCAATACCAGAACATTACGGTACAGTGTCTTCACGTTTTCATAGATTTCTTCCTCGCTCTGTCCCTGCCGTTCAAAATAATACCATGCCGCCAGATAATTCCAACGGGCGCCGCCGGAGGTTTTGGGATTCGATGTGATGACGCCTGTTCCCTCTTTCAGTAAATCATCCCAGTCCTGAATATTTTTGGGGTTGCCTTTTCTCACCAAAAAAACGACTGTCGATGTATAGGGTGAGCTGTCCAGGCCAAATTCACTGGTATATCCAGGTTCTATCAGACCAGCGTCTACGATAGCGTCCACATCCCACTCCAAGGCCAGAGTAACCACATCTGCCTCAAGACCGTTGGCCACCTCTAATGCCTGCTTCCCTGAGCCTCCATGAGACTGGATTATCTTCACCTCCTGCCCGGTCTTTTCTTTCCAGTAATCGGCAAAAAGTATATTATAATTTTCATATAGCTCTCTCGTCGGGTCGTAGGACACATTCGTAATTTCAACAGTCCCGGCTGCTGTATTCTTATTCCCATCCACCGCATCCGCTTCTTTTCCGCACCCGGTCAATCCCCCAAGAGTAAAAACGGCTGCTGCCAACGCTATCGTTTTCTTTCTCCAAAATATATTTTTCATCATTCTATCCCTTTCTTTTGATTAATACCTATATTTCAGTAGGATTATAGTGATTAAAAATTACCATATTTCTCCACTATAAGTCAATACTATTATTCTTATAGCCAGTTATAGCTTATATCTATAATGTATCATTTTGGTTTACCGCACAAAAAAACGGCATTACGATTTTTAAAAATCATAATGCCGTCTTCCATACATCCTCGTCTCTTAAATTCTCATCTTTCTTATGGCTTCGCAGGTTTTTTCCACATCCTCTTTGGAATGGGCCAAGGAGACAAACATGGCTTCAAATTGTGATGGCGCCAGATAGATACCCTGTTTAAGCATATGGCGAAAA
>JBNMJJ010000303.1:0-3280 GCA_050873745.1 Lachnospiraceae bacterium
ACAGCCGCAGTCCTTTCCCTTATTGGAGCTGACATAATAGGTTCTGCACATACCGATGATACTCTTCCTCTCTGATTCGCTTTTCGATTACTGCCTCCACATCCTCATAGGTAAAATAATCCCCCGCACATCGTTTGAACAGTTCCTGATTCTTGTGAAAAAAAGCCCTTTTTTCTTCTTCCGTCACCAGAGCGTAGGTATAATTTGCCGCTTTCCCTGATACGAAATCCAATCGGAATCTGGTCAGTTCATACTGCAGATAAGCCGGAAGAGAAAAACGGGTCAGGCCATAGACCTTTTCTCCTCTCTTCCTTTTCTCTTCTATTTCCTGATTATGGGCCTTGCAGCGAAGGGCCATCGCCTCAAGCCCCTCTTCGGCAATAAAGCCGAAGAGAACCGCCGCTTTCAGGCAGGCACAGGCCAGACCCAGTTCTTCTTCGGAAAGGCAAAGTCGTCGTTCTGTCATTTCACTGCTCCTGTTATTCCATTGGCAAAACTCTTCTGCAGACAAAGGAAGATGATGGCCGTAGGAAGGGTACAAATCAGCACCCCCAGCATCAGCATCCCATAATCCACAGAGTAGCCGCTTTTTAAGTTGGCCACCAGCATGGGCATGGTGATGGACTCATTCCTCTGCAGAATAATTTTGGGCCAGAGATAATTGTTCCACGCATTCATAAAGGTTACGGTCATGGCTGCCCCATAGGTGGATTTCATGGTGGGAATAAACATTCGGAAAAAAATACCGATTTCGCTCAATCCCTCCATTCTTGCCGCATCGATAATGTCCCCGGGAAAAGAACGGGCCGCCTGACGAAACAGCATAATCATAAACGGGGTGGAAACTGTCGGCAGAATCAGGGCCATCCAGGTATTCACCATTCCCCAGGCAGAAAACATCTTAAACAGCGGAATCATCAGGGCCACAAAGGGCAGCATTAAAGCCAGCAGAAGGATACTCATTAACCAGTCCTTGCCTTTGTCATGGTACACTTCGAAGCCATAGCCTGCAATGGAACAAATCAGCAGAGTAAAGAAGGTAATCAGCAGGGAGTTACGGAAAGAATTAAACAGAGCTCTCCCCAGGTCCTGAAATTCAATCAGGGTTTGAAAATTTTCCCATAAATAATTACCGGGAATCAGTTTTCCCCGAATCACATCGATGCTGGGATTGGTTGCTCCGCACAGCATATAGTAGAGCGGAAATACCGACAGAAAACTGATTATACATAAAACGGTATAAGAAATAACGGTTTTTACTTTAGTCACGCTTATCACCCACTTTCATCTGAATTAAGGACAAAGCGGCCACACACACCAGAATAAATACGGACAAGGCCGCCGCATAACTGAACTTGGGCGTCTCCACAAAGGAAATATTGAATATGTAGTGGGCCAGTGTCATGGACGCCTTACCCGGACCTCCTGCGGTAAGATTAACGGATTCATCAAAAAGCTGCAGAGTTCCCGAAGTGGACATAATCGCCGTCAGCAAAATGGTTGGCTTCAGCAGCGGAATCGTAATGTGAAAAAACTGCTGTATAGGGCTTGCTCCGTCAATCCTTCCCGCCTCATAAACGGAATAGTCAATATTCTGTAAACCTGCCAGATAAAACACCATATTATATCCCGTCCATCTCCAAATCAGGGCGATGATGATGACGAATCTTGCGGGCCAGGCCTCCTGGAACCAGGATACAGGAGCCAGCCCTATTCCTTCCAGAATCATATTGACCAGTCCTCTGTCCGCAAACAGAGATTTAAAAATCATCGAATAGGAAACTAAAGAGGTGGCGCAGGGCAGAAAAATCATGGTGCGAAAGGCCCCCCTGCCTTTCAGCTTCGGATTGTTCAAAAGCTGCGCCAGCATCAAAGCCAGTACCAGCATCACCGGCACCTGGACAACCAGATAAAAAACGGTATTGAAAAGACACTGCCGAAAGGTTTTATCCTTCAGGATTCTCATGTAATTCTGCCAGGTCCACTCCGCACTTACTCCGCTGCCGCTTTTAAAAGACAGAAGGATGGCCTGAAGCATGGGATAAAAGCAAAAAATAAAAATCAATGCTGCCGCAGGCAGTAAAAAACACCAGCCAATCCATAAGTGCCTCTTCTCAATTCCCATTCGTTTTTGCTTCATTGCCACCCTCTCCTCTCACTTCTTTACTTTCTTCGCTTCTTAAGCCTAACCACCGATATTAAACTCTACCGTATCCTGTGCATTTTTGATTTCCTGGGTAATATCTCCGCCGTTTTGCACCACGTTGGTAATGGCATCGGTCAATGCGCTTCTAATATCAGAATAGTAAGCATCATAGGAAAAAGCAGGAACCTGGTTTGCATATTCAACAATATCCGCATATACTGCCTGACCGCCGTAGAACTCACTGCCTTCCTGATAAACTGCCGATTCTCCTGCCGGCAGATAGCTTGCGATTGCTCCTGCGTTAGGCAGCAGGATGTCGTATAATTCCACGCTGCCCCCAAAGGTGGTTTTCAAAAAGTCTACTGCCAGTTCCACGTTCTTACAGTTGGAAGAAACTGCCCAGCTTGCGCCGCCGCAGTTGGAGTAATTGGTTGCACCTGAAATACCGTCAAATTTGGGCATATTCACCACTGCCCATTTCCCTGACTGGTCCTCTGCCGCCTGAATGGAGGACATAATCCAGCAGCCCTGAATCACCCCCGCAGCCGTTCCGTCGTTCATGGATGCGATGTACTGGTCCCAGTCCGTATAATCCACCATGATTCCACTGTCAATCAGCTTCCTGTAAATAGAAAGAGCCTCTTCCAAAGCAGCGTTTCCTACCAGACTGACCTTTCCCTCCACCATAGGAGAAGCTCCCGCAGACTGCATCATCATGATGACCAGTTCGGAGCCGCCGCAGGCGGTCAGCATAGGGCAGCCGGTTTTATCCAGTACCTTCTGGCCCAGTTCAATGAATTTTGACCAGGTGATGTCCTTGAAATCCTCAGCCTTTAATCCGGCCTGCTCCACAATGTCCGTACGAACGGCAAAAAGAACCGCACCGTTATCGAAGGGAACGCCGTAATTCTTTCCGTCTACCGTGGAATCTGCCGCCTTGCCTGCGGTAAACTGGGAAAAATCGATTCCGCTGTCGGTAAGGTCCGTATATAATTCAGGATAATTGGTGACCATCTTGCTATAAGAATAATCCTGCATCAGGAAGATGTCCGGCAATGTGCTGTAATCCCCGGCCTCTGCTGCCGTAATCAGTTTCTGTTCAATATCGGTATATACATTTTCCTGAATATCCAG
>JBNMJJ010000304.1:0-3257 GCA_050873745.1 Lachnospiraceae bacterium
ATACATAGATTATTATAATAACAAACGAATTAAAGCAAAACTAAAAGGACTGAGTCCTGTTGAATACAGAATTCAATCCTCATTAGTTTCGTAACCATCAATTTTGTCTAACTTTTTGGGGTCAGAACAGTAGTGACGGCTAGACTATAAAAAGTTTAGCTTAATTATTGAGGGTAGCCGCTTCTATGGCTTTCCCTTTTAATGTCTATAATATAGCATATCCGGCAGCAGGATTCAAGAGCCAAACATACGTTTATTATAATATGATTGCAAGTCTGTCTGATTGCTGTTCTCTTATATTTTTATCAGGCGTTTCTCTGAAATATCCGTTACCAACGGCCATAGCTCCAGCCGCTCTCAGTGGTTTTCAGAAATCTCTATATATGCTCTGCCAGCATACGACTGTGATACTAAAATGATACTAAAAACCCATGAAAAGAATAAAAAACAGCTATTTTTACCAATATGGACTGCAAAAAGGCAAGGAAAAACAGTCTATACAATCTATTGCAAACCGACCTGAGTTCTAGTAGAATGGTAATAACTATCCCAAACAGCCCTGCTGTCTGGGATGGCGTAAACAAGAATTTACTTAAGAGCAAATTAAGGAGGAAATCAACGTGGTTGGAATTGCAATGGGAAGTGATTCAGATATGCCGGTAATGGCAAAGGCGGCAGATATTTTAGAGGAATTAGGCATTCCCTACGAGATGAATATTATTTCCGCACATCGTGAACCGGACGTATTTTTTGAATATGCAAATACAGCAGAGGAGAGAGGACTGAAGGTAATTATTGCCGGAGCCGGTATGGCAGCCCATTTACCGGGGATGTGTGCGGCAATTTTTCCCCTGCCGGTAATCGGCATCCCTATGCACACCACCTCTTTGGGAGGCAGAGACTCCTTATATTCTATCGTGCAGATGCCTTCCGGTATTCCTGTGGCGACGGTTGCCATTAACGGAGGAGCCAATGCGGGCCTTCTGGCGGCGAAGATTCTGGCTGCCTCTGACGGAGCGCTTTTGCAGAGATTGAAGGACTATTCCCGGTCTTTAAAGGAGAGCGTTCAGAAGAAAGATGCCAAACTACAGGAAGTGGGCTATAAGAATTACCAATAGCCTACAGGCGTAAGCACTGAAGGATTGCAGCAGAAAAATTGCAGAATAAAAGGAGAGTCGATATGGACTACAAGAAAGCTGGCGTTGATATTGAAGCAGGTTATCAAGCGGTAGAATTAATGAAAAAACATGTTAAGGCCACCATGCGCCCGGAGGTTTTGGGAGGAATCGGAGGATTTTCCGGGGCCTTTTCCATGGAAAAATTCAAAGATATGGAAAAGCCCACCCTGGTTTCCGGAACGGATGGTGTGGGAACCAAACTGAAGCTGGCATTTTTACTGGATAAGCATGATACCATTGGAATCGACTGCGTGGCCATGTGCGTAAACGACATTGCCTGTGCAGGAGGAGAGCCGCTGTTTTTCCTGGATTATATCGCCTGCGGTAAGAATTTTCCGGAAAAAATCGCTACCATCGTTAAGGGTGTGGCAGAGGGCTGTGTCCAGTCCGGGGCTGCCCTGATAGGAGGAGAGACGGCGGAAATGCCGGGCTTTTATCCGGAGGATGAGTACGACCTGGCGGGCTTTGCGGTTGGCGTGGTAGACGAAAAGGATTTGATTACCGGAAAAGATTTACAGCCCGGGGATGTGCTTATCGGTATGGCCTCCTCCGGCGTACATAGCAACGGTTTTTCACTGGTGCGCAAGGTGTTTGACATGACGAAGGAAAGCCTGAATACCCATTATGACAGTTTGGGCGCCACCTTGGGAGAAGCCTTGCTTGCACCCACCAAAATTTATGTAAAAGCCCTGAGCAGCATCAAAAAAGCGGGAGTGAAGGTGAAGGCCTGCAGCCACATTACGGGAGGCGGTTTTTATGAGAATATTCCCAGAATGCTGCCGGAGGGAGTAAGAGCGGTAGTGGAGAAGAAGAGTTACAGGATACCTCCGATTTTTACTCTGCTGCAGGAAACCGGCGACATTGCGGAAGAGATGATGTATAACACCTACAATATGGGCATCGGCATGATTGTTGCCGTAAACCCCGACCAGACAGAGGAAGCTCTGGCTGCCATCAGGGAGGCGGGCGAAACCGCTTATGTGGTGGGCCGTATTGAGGCCGGAGACAAAGGAGTTACCCTATGTTAAATATGGTAGTCTGTGTTTCCGGCGGAGGCACCAATTTACAGGCCATTATGGACGCCATAGAGGCAGGCGGCATTCAGGATGCCCGGATTATGGCTGTCATCAGCAACAACGCTGGCGCATATGCTTTGGAACGGGCGGCAAAGGCCGGGATAGAGGGAATTTGCCTTTCTCCCAAAGGTTTTGCAACACGGGAAGAGTTTAATGAAGCCTTCTGTGAAAAAATGAGAAGCCTGAATCCGGATTTAATCGTGCTGGCAGGGTTTCTGGTCAATATTCCGCCCCGGATGGTGGCGGATTTCCCACGGCGGATTATCAATGTCCATCCTTCCCTGATTCCCGCTTTCTGCGGTGTGGGCTATTATGGATTGAAGGTGCATGAAGGCGCTTTGAAACGGGGGGTCAAGATTACCGGAGCCACCGTACATTTCGTGGATGAAGGAACGGATACAGGGCCTATCATTGCCCAAAAGGCAGTAGAGGTAAGGGAAGGGGATACCCCCGAAGCCTTGCAGAAACGGGTTATGGAAGAGGCAGAGTGGGTAATTTTGCCTCAGGCTATACAGGATATTGCCCAGGGCAGAATAGCCATAGGAGAGGAAAAAATGAAAGTGTTGATTGTAGGAAGCGGCGGCAGGGAGCATGCCATCGCTGCCAGTGCAGCAAAAAGCAAAAAGGTAAGTAAGCTGTACTGTGCGCCCGGAAACGGGGGAATCAGTCAGTTGGCGGAATGCGTTCCCATTGGGGCCATGGAGTTTGACCGGCTGGTGGCTTTTGCAAAAGAAAAAGAAATCGACCTGGTAATAGTGGGGATGGATGACCCCTTAGTGGGGGGACTGGTTGATTTGATGGAGGAGGCTGGCATTCCCACCTTTGGGCCCAGAAAAAATGCGGCCATTCTGGAAGGCAGCAAGGCTTTTTCCAAGGATTTAATGAAAAAATACAACATTCCCACAGCGGCCTATGAGAATTTTGATGACCCGGGTAAGGCTTTGGCGTATTTGGAAACCAGCAGCTTTCCCGTAGTACTGAAGGCGGACGGCCTGGCTTTGGG
>JBNMJJ010000305.1:0-3254 GCA_050873745.1 Lachnospiraceae bacterium
ATATAACCGTCCTTTTCTTCCCTTCTGCGGATGTCGTTGATATTTTCCCCGCCATCCGTTTCATGGCGTCTGGCTTCTACCGCAATCAGTTTATCGCCGTATCTTTCTTTAAACTTCCTGAAAATACCTGCATCCTCCGTAGCAAGATAGATTTTTTCACAGTTTCTTTCCTGCATTTTTTCCTCTATCTTTTCCATCAACTGCCGGGGAGTAGGCTGTATGGGATGATTCACGGGTCTGGCATGCACATAGTCCGTTCCCCGGGCCAGAACTCCCAGGATTTTTTTTCCTTCAAACAGGGTCTTTTCCAGCCTTGCAGCCTCATCCACAATGCTTGGATTGACCCTGAGATACCTTTTTGCCAAAGCCTTCCAGAACTGTAATTCCTTTTCCTCGTAGGCGATGCTGTCCCCGGGATAACCCAGCTTGTCCGTTACCAGTCCATTGCTTAAAATAATCCTCTTGCTTTTTCCAATACTTTCCAAATCGTAATGGCAGGGCTGTTCAAAATAATACTCCCACATATTCTGGCTGCTCATTCCTGCACCTGCATACTGGCTTTCGTAATTTCGCATATCCACAATGGGAATACAGCCTTTCTCCAGGGCATAACGGATATGCCCCAGATTGGTCAGGACAAGAGAAAACAGCCCCACTCTGGCGTCTGCCCGCCGGACGACGTAAAATTCCTTATCTTCATTCTCCCTGCCCCGGGAAAGCCGTCTCTGTCTCCACTTAAAGCTGGTATAGGCATGGTTAAGCCAGTCCACCTGCTGAAGCCTCTGTTTGATATTCACCTGGTTCTCCTATTTGATAAACTTGTTCTCTTCCAGTCTGTACCTGCCGCCCTTAAATAGCTTGTGTTTGATTACCCACCAGCCGGGAACCCAGACGGCCTTGTGCATAGCCGGAGAAGCGCTTCCAATCATCCAGCAGTTGCGGTCGCAGTTTTTCACCTGGCACCTTACCTCCTGGGCCTGTTTGGAATTCCACAGCTCCTCAAAGGTCTGCTCTCTCAAGTTTCCCATAACCGCCTTCTTTTCCATGCCATTACAGGGAATCACATCGCAGAAGGGGTCAATAAAAAACGCATCCTTCCCCATCTCACAGGGAAGCAGACGCTTATTTCCATAAATATAGTTAATCAGGCCATGATTAAAATATGCCCTGAACCACTTTTTAGGAGATTTGCTCTTCAGCAGTACATTAATCAGTTCTTCAAAGTTCTTGGCCACCTTATATCTGTCGTCAATCTTATTGTCCGTCTTTCTGAAATAGAAGGAATTATGCAGGGTTGCCGTAGCAAATTCCATTCCCATATCGTTGGCAATATTATATAAAGGCACCAAATCGTGACAGTTCATATCCTGCACCGTCATTCCGAAGCCCACATCGGGATGTCCCATTTCCACCAGGGTTTTCAGCGTATTGTAACCCCGGTTAAATCCATCCGGTATTCCCCTGATTTTATCGTTAGTCTCCTGCAGCCCTTCAATGCTGATACGGATGCCCACCTTGGGAAATTCCTTGCAGAGAGCAATAATCCTGTCCGTAAAATAACCGTTGGTGGAAATCACCACCCGGTCCGATTTCTTATACAGCTCTCTTACAATGTCGGGTATATCCTGACGGATAAAGGGCTCTCCCCCGGTAATATTGGTAAATGCCATTTCCGGCAGCCTCTTAATATCCTCCAAAGTGATTTCCTCACTGGGCTTGGTAGGGTCTCTAAAACAATCACACATATTACATCTGGCGTTACAGCGATAAGTTACAATCACCGTTCCGTATAAAGTCCTTTTTTTCATACTTTCCTCCATAATGCGTGAGCCCGGTATATGCTTCGCATAAGCCTCTGAAGTTCTTCTCACGCTAGACCAATGATAGCATACATCCTTCATTTTTACAATCACAGGCCCTTTTTCAGACGGAAGATAATTCCGCATTCCTCTTCCAGTACTTCATAATCCTTTTCTTTGATGTAATCGGCCAGATACCCCTCTATCACATTGACATTGGGTTCTGCGGCCTTTTCATTGCCCTGAATCAAACTGGATTCAAAATTGCCGTAGGTGGGATTTAACACAAAAATACAGGTGGGAATCTTGTCAGGATTCAATTCGTAATACATTTCCAGTCTTTTACTGTTAAAAGGCATCCGCCAGGAAGAAGGAACTCCGTATTCGTTATTGCTGCACAGGTAACTCCAGAAACACATCTGTGAATAAAATACCCTGTCTTCCGGCCGGACATACTTTTCAATGGCCTGCTTTAAATCCTCATACTGCTGCACATGCTCCGCCGTGGTATAAAGATACTTTGCGGGGCCGGAGGTTATCTGTGTATCCAGCTTCCACAGGGGTGCGTCCCGGTATACACTGAAAAGCCTTAAAACTGCGGTCTGAACCAGCATAATCAACAGAACCGCTTTAACATTTTTGGAAAGTTCGGCATTTTCCGACAATAACAAGACCGCCCCCATCCCTAGGATGACGAAACCGATGGTCATGGCATCCAAACCGGTGTCGGAGGAAAAAGAAAAAGCCAGGGACAGGCTTGCGCCCGCCAGCCCAAACACGGTGAGAACCTTTTTGTTCAGCCCCGGTTTCCTTTCCCCCGTCAGCAAATACACCGCTGCAAAGAGGACTGCCGCAATATTGATACAGCCGATTAAGCCCCAGGACAGATAAGTATTCACCAGAAAAAGAAGAAGGTTGATTCCCCCTATAATTCTTACCTCTTTTTCAGAAAGAGCCCTTTTCTTTAGCTTAGAATAAAAAATATAGGCCAGCAGCATTCCCCAGAACAGAATCGTCCACTTATATCTCCAGGCAATCCTTGCCGCCATAATGGGCAGCACCAAAACGGGATTGGTTTTCTGCAATTCCGGCTCGTTTAAAATATAGGGAATATTGATTAACAGCTCTTCCACGGTCACCCGGGAAAACAGATAGCTCAAATACATCACCGCCGCCGTCGCCGTTCCCGCCAGTGCCACAAAAAGCTTTCTTGCATAAGCCCGGCTGCTTTTTATAACCAAAAGTCCCCCCATAATCACCAGATAGGGAACCGCCAGATAGGGGGTAAACACCACAGCCACCGCAAGCAGCAGGCCGATAATATAGCATTTCCCACAGGAAAACTTCTTTTCGGCCACCTGCTCATAAATCAGGATTACCGCCAGGAAAACCATCGACAGAGTCATATTATAATAGGACATTCCTCCTATATTGGCCCGGGAATAAACATAATAC
>JBNMJJ010000306.1:0-3214 GCA_050873745.1 Lachnospiraceae bacterium
ATATAAATATATCAAACAGAATAACTCTTTAATGATTCATTGCAGCAGGAAATCTTGAGGGATTCTATATTTTCATATCGTAGCGTCAGGTTTTAGTGTATAGCATATAGTGAATGATATATGAGGCGTAGCATATTGTATTTATCATTTACCATATAGCGAATAACATTTAATGTTTCCCATTTCACATTTACTATCTATTATTTACTATCTATCACTTATTAATTACCAATCTACAACAATTCATTATCAGATTTCAAAGAGAAGAAAGAGTATGAAGAACTCTGGATACCCGTACAGAGGATGTTTCGAAAAGAATTTCGGGTGGTTACACGAAGGGGTTTATGAAAAGGATTTCGAGTATTCACAAGAAAGACAAAATCGAAGAAAATCCCAATTATTTACATAGAAGAACGAACAAGACAGTGTTCTTCATCACAGAAATACTTCGGAATGGAGGAGAAACAATAGGAAAGCATACAGGATATAGCTGCGGCTACCTCTGGGAGCAGGGGGAGCGGCAGAAGAATCAGGACTCTCTTGCTTTATGGCAGATGTCCAGGGGAAAAGAAAATCGGATTATGGGAATTATCTGCGATGGCATAGGGGGATTACAGGAGGGAGAAAATGCCAGTGGTTATGTGGTTCGTCAGATGGCGTCCTGGTTTTTTTCCAGAGGATACAGGATAAGAAGGAAAAAACAACTGGAAACGGAGGTCAGGCAGCTTGTTTTCCAGCTCCATGAAGAATTAAAGAGCTATGGAGAGGAAAAAGGAATAAGGCTGGGAACCACCATGACCCTTTTTCTGGCAGACAATCGGGGGTTTTTCTGGTGCCATTTGGGAGACAGCAGGTTGTATCTGCTTCGGCATAAGAGACTGTATCAGCTCACCGGGGATAACAGGGAGGCTGACGGAGCCCTGAATCGTGCAGTTGGAACCGGGGAGTGGAAAACTCCGATGGGAGGCTGGAAAAGGTTTTTCAGGAGGGATAAACTGCTGCTCTGTACAGACGGGTTTTATCGGGGCCTTTCCGAAGATGACATCTGTACCTGCCTGGAAAAAGAAATTTTGCAGGAAAGTCAGGTAAACCGGATGCTTAAGCAGATTGGACAGAGGAAGCTGGCCATGGGGGAAAGGGACAATATTTCCGCATTATATTGTGGAAAGTGTACAATAGAAGAATAATCGATAAAGACAGGTTTACAGGCGTTAAAAAATAAACTGCAATACGATAAATGAGGTGAATTATTATGCGGCAAGTATGGAAACAAAGATACCAGATAATGGAAGAACTGGGAAAGGGGGGAACGGGACAGGTATACAGGGTTTGGGATTTGCATTTAGGAAAAGAGTGGGCCATGAAGGAAATGGAAGAGGACAGTAACCGGGAGGTAGAAATGCTGAAGCAACTATCCGGAAGGGCTTTTCCCAGAATAGTGGATGCTTTTACAGAGGAAGGAAAAAATCTGCTGATTATGGATTACCTGAAGGGGATTACTGTGGAAGAGGTACTAAAAAGGGGACCTTTAGAGGAAAAGAAGGTGATTAAGCTGGCAAAGCAGGTTGCACAGGCAATTCTTAGCCTTCATGAAAGAACACCGGTACTATTATATATGGATTTAAAGCCCTCCAATCTTATTTTGGAAGAGGAAGGAGAGGTGAAGCTGGTGGATTTGGGAAGCGTTATGGTTAAAGGAAGAAGTCTGCAGGTAAGCGGAACCTTTGGCTTTGCCTCTCCTGAGCAGGTGTATGTTCAGCAGGGAGGAAGGCTTCTTGACGAACGGAGTGATATTTTCAGCTTTGGAATGCTGCTTTTTTCTATGATTACGGGAAGAGTGGACAGGATGCCCATAATAGATAAAAAAAGCAGATACGGGGTCTTCGTCCGCCGTTATAATCCTTTAGTTTCTCCGGCTTTGGAGAGGATTATTGAAAAGTGTACCAGGGGAGTGGCAGAAAGGCGTTATTCCAGCATCAGAGACGTGTATCAGCAGTTGGAGCTTTGGGAGAAGAAATTGAATAAAAGAAAAGCGGTGTATGAAAGTTATGGTAAACCTTTTTTGCAGCCTCTTTTACAGCGGGAATGGCAGCAGCAAAAGAGTATTCTTTGTACCCAGGGAAAACCGGTTTTATACATTGCAGGGAGAAATATGCTGGTATTCATCCTCCTTATTTTCATCCTCAGTTTGGGAAGCAGTCCTGCCATTCACAGTTTGGCACAGGAGAAAAGGGAGGTGGGAATAAATGTACTTATGGAAGAAGGTGGGAAGAAAAGGTTGTCTTATGGCATAACTGAAAGTGAAAAGGAAATATTGCCCCACAGTATGACCGAAGGCCGACAAGAGGAGTTCAGGGTAATTGTCCGGGACAGGGAGAAAAGAAAAATTTTAGTGAAAGAAGGGGGAATTTTCGAGACGAAAGACAATTTGTTTTTTGAGATTCCCTGGGAAGAGATAGAGGCGGATAACTGCGAAATTACCATAGTTTGTCAGGAAAAGAAGGGCGGGATAAAACGTTTTCATTTGCAGTGCAGGAAGAAACCATAGGCTGCCTGGCAGCCAGGGGGAAGGGAAGTTTAAAGCCTGCACTTTTGGGAGAGAGAAAAAACAGGATAGGCAAAAGACTTTTTTTCAAGTATACTGATAAGGACTTAGCAGAAAAATTTTTCGGGGTGAAAGCTCTGAACAGGGATAGATTCTACTTGGAAAAGAGGTGCAGAATATGTATAGAGAGCATACAAGGACGGTTCAGATAGGAGAGAAAAAAATCGGCGGAGGTAATCCCATTCTCATCCAGTCTATGACCAATGTGGCTACAGAAAATGCGGAGGAATGCGTAAAGCAGATTCTCAGACTGGAAAAGGCTGGCTGTGAGATTATCCGCTGTACGGTACCTACTATGGAGGCAGCCAGGGCATTGGCTGAAATTAAGCAGCAGATACACATTCCATTGGTAGCGGATATTCATTTTGACTATAAGATGGCCATTGCCGCCATGGAAAACGGAGCCGATAAAATTCGGATTAATCCCGGTAATATAGGCTCCAGGGATAAAGTGGAGGCTGTGGTGAAGGCGGCAAAGGAGAGAAATATACCCATCCGCGTAGGCGTAAACAGTGGTTCTCTGGAAAAGAACCTGGTGGAAAAATACGGCGGCGTCACTGCACAGGGAATCGTGGAAAGCGCTTTGGATAAGGTACATCTGATTGAAGA
>JBNMJJ010000307.1:0-3179 GCA_050873745.1 Lachnospiraceae bacterium
CCTATGCTGGACGCCAGTGGAGTATCTACGGCCACTGCCTGCAAGGTGTTGAGGGAGATGCTGTTGGCGATTTAAGATGCTGCCAAAGCAGCAGAATGGGAGGAAAAAAATGAGCAGAGTTTTAGTTATCGGCTGCGGAGGCGTTGCTTCTGTGGCTATTCGTAAATGTTGTCAGGTAAGTGAGGTTTTTTCGGAAATCTGCATTGCCAGCAGAACCAAAGCCAAATGTGATGCTATGGCAAAAAGCCTTGAGAGAAAAACTTCCACGGTGATTACCACAGCCCAGGTAGATGCGGATGATGTAAATCAGGTAATTGATTTAATCAACGGCTACAAGCCGGATTTGGTGATGAATATCGCCCTTCCTTATCAGGATTTGACCATTATGGATGCCTGTCTTGCCTGCGGCGTCAATTATATGGATACGGCCAACTATGAGCCGGAGGATACGGATGACCCACAGTGGCGTAAAATCTATGAAAAACGCTGTAAGGAAGAAGGATTTTCGGCATATTTTGATTATAGCTGGCAGTGGGCGTACCGGGAAAAATTTGAGAAAGCCGGACTTACCGCTCTTCTGGGCTGCGGCTTTGACCCAGGAGTGACCCAGGCTTATTGTGCCTATGCAAAAAAGCATGAGTTTGACACCATTGACACCATCGATATTCTGGACTGCAATGGCGGTGACCACGGCTATCCCTTCGCCACCAATTTCAATCCTGAGGTAAATCTGCGTGAGGTTTCCGCTCCCGGAAGCTATTGGGAGAATGGCCATTGGGTAGAGATTCCCGCCATGAGCATCAAACGTGAATATGAATTTGACGGTGTGGGTATGAAGGATATGTATCTTCTGCACCACGAAGAGATTGAGTCCCTTGCCTTGAATATTCCGGAGGTGAAGCGTATCCGCTTCTTTATGACCTTCGGACAGAGCTATCTCACCCATATGAAGTGTCTGGAAAATGTAGGTATGCTTTCCACAACGCCCATTTCTTTTGAGGGGCAGGAGATTGTACCCATTAAATTCCTGAAAGCACTGTTGCCCGACCCCGCAAGCCTGGGCCCCCGTACCCATGGGAAAACGAATATCGGCTGTATTTTTACTGGAAAGAAGGATGGTAAGGAAAAGACCTACTATATTTACAATATTTGCGACCATCAGGAATGCTACCGGGAGGTGGAAAGCCAGGCCATCAGCTATACCACCGGAGTTCCGGCTATGTGCGGCGCCCTGATGCTGCTGACCGGAGAATGGAAAAAAGCAGGGGTATATACGGTGGAGGAATTCAATCCCGACCCTTTTTTAGCTGCTCTGGATAAATACGGGCTGCCCCGCAGGGAAAACCATAATCCCACTCTGGTAGACTAACGGCAAATACAGAAAGAAAGAGAATTATAATGTATAAAAACAGTGATAACAGGCCGCCCTTTACGGCCTTTGCTGGCGGGCAGCCGGATGAGCTTTTTGCTTCTTTGCCCAGTCCCTGTTACCTTATTGACGAGGGGCAGCTTCAGCGAAACGGCCAGCTTCTTGCCTCCTTAATAGAAAAAACGGGCTGTAAAATCCTGCTGGCCCAGAAAGCCTTTTCCAATTATGATTTTTATCCTCTTCTGGCAGAATATCTTTCCGGTACGGAGGCCAGCGGCCTCTTCGAGGCAAAACTGGGAAAGGAAAAGATGCCAGGAAAGGAAGTTCATGTTTTTTGCGGGGCATACCGAAGAGAGGAAATGGAAGAGCTTATCACCGTGGCCGACCATATCGTCTTTAATTCACCCCGGCAGTTGAAAAAATTCGGTCCCCTGGCTAAAGAGGCAGGAAAAAGTCTGGGGCTTCGTATTAATCCTGAATGTTCTACTCAAAAAGGACATGCCATCTATGACCCCTGCGCCGCCGGAAGCCGTCTGGGAACAACCCTTGAGGTCTGGAAAAAAGAGATGACAGAGGAATTAATCGGCCTTCTGGACGGCCTCCATTTCCATACTCTCTGTGAGCAGGATTCCGATGCTTTGGAGCTTACCCTGGCTGCCGTGGAAGAAAAGTTTGGCTTTGTTCTTCCCCGAATGAAATGGCTGAACATGGGCGGCGGACATCATATCACCCGTCCCGGTTACGATATTAGCCGACTGGAACGCTGCATAAAAAAAGCCCAGGAAGGCTGGAAGCTGCAGGTTTATCTTGAGCCCGGAGAAGCCTGTGCCTTAAATGCCGGTTTCTTCCTTACCCGGGTCCTGGACATCGTAAAAAACGGAGGCCATCACATCGCTATTCTGGATGCCAGTGCAGCCTGCCATATGCCGGACGTTATCGAAATGCCTTATACACCACCGCTGTACGGCGCTTCGGCAGCAGAGGATATAGAAGATAGGCCAGAGGCTCCGGCGTCGGAGAATGAAACCAAAAATACCGAATACACCTATCGTCTTACCGGCCCTACCTGCCTGGCGGGAGATATTATCGGCGACTATATTTTTCCCTATCCCCTGAAAGAAGGCGATATGCTGATTTTCGGTGACATGGCCATTTACACCACCTGTAAAAACAATACCTTTAACGGAATGCCCCTTCCCAATATCTGGAAACGGAGCATAGACGGAAAATTGAAACAGCTCACCCATTTCGGGTATGAGGATTTTAAAATGAGACTGGGAAGTCCTGAATAATCGATGATTATTCAGGATTTTATTCCTTTAAAAATTCATTTCGTTCCCTTCTTTTTTTCTATACTGCAATTTCTGCTAAAATTTTATTATTAAGAAACAAAATCAAACTCAGTAAAGGAAGAATTATGTTGTCTATAGCCATTGTAGAAGATGAAGAAGCCATTCGCAGCCAGCTCACCAAACTGATTCAGCAAAAAAAGCCCGCCTGCAGCATCGTGGAATTTGAAAGAGGAGAGGAGCTGCTTCTTTCCAAACAGGATTTTGACCTGATTTTTTTGGACATTCAAATGGAAGGAATGAATGGTATCGAGACCGCAAAAGGATTACGCAGCCAAAAGAGGGAGTCTGTGATTATTTTCGTAACCGCCCTGAAAGACTATGTTTTTGAGGCCTTTGACGTATCCGCCTTCCATTATCTTTTAAAGCCGATTAATATTAACCAATTTAGTCAAATTTTTGACCGGGCTGCTAAATATATTGAGCATTCTAGTCAATTTCAGAACACCAAACTGTACCTC
>JBNMJJ010000308.1:0-3113 GCA_050873745.1 Lachnospiraceae bacterium
GAGGTTTTCCGCTTTAAGATTATGCCGTATTGCCGCAGCGGAAGAGTAGCCCTGGGCAGATAAAGAGACATCGTGGTAGTTACCGTAAAGACGCTTTACGGTGACCGGACGGATGGAACTGTTCAGAGAAAGAAGGGCGCTGCAGTATTCGATTCCCAAAATATTGTTGGGCGGACTTAAAAATTCTGCATCAATTCCGGGAATGTTTTTTTGCAGAGCAAGGGCTCTTGCCCTGGGAAAGGACAGGCCCTGCTTTAAACCGGTCTGTAAATCTTTTTGGTAGGCATCCGGTTCATTCTGTAAAAAAGAAGCAATCTGTTTCGGTTTTTCCAGACAGCCTTCTTCACTGCCGAAGGAAAGGTAATTCACCATACCCAGTTTTTCCAGAAGAGAAACGGCTCCGCAGGCAAAAAAATTGGCAGAACCGGTGGAAAAGAAGACAGGAAGCTCCAGAACCAAATCGGCTCCGTTTTCAAGAGCCTGCTTCGTGCGGCTGTATTTATCCATAATAGCGGCCTGTCCCCTCTGGGTAAAATTCCCGCTCATTATTACGATAATATAGTCTGCTCCAGTGAGTTTTCTGGTTTCTTCCATATGATATTGGTGTCCCCGGTGAAAGGGATTATACTCCGCAATAATTCCTGCAATCTTCATCTGAAATAAGCTCCCGTAGCGCCTGTTTTTGGATGAAAATATCCAAAAATAAGGCTGAATATTTGGTACTCTTGCTTCAAGATTATGGGAGAAAGCAGGTTTTTGTCAATAGAATAACCAAAATTTGTGCTTTTTTTTGTACAATCTAATTTTAGAAAGAGTGTTGTATACACTAAAAAAAAAGTCTATAATGTAACTATAATATGACAAAAAACAGGGGAGGTTAAGAATATGTCATACATAGAGTTAATTAAAGAGAAGGCAAGACAGGACATAAGAAAAATCGTATTACCGGAAACCAACGATAAAAGAACCCTGATTGCAGCTTCTCGTATCATAGCAGAGGGAATTGCTGACATCATTATGATAGGTAATGAGGAAAAGATCATGGATGGTGCAGGATGGCTGGAAGTGGATTTGTCCGGTGTTACCGTGGTTGACCCTGCAAGATGTGACAAGTTTGACGAATATGTTCAGCTTTTATACGAAACCAGAAAATCCAAGGGAATGACGGAAGAGAAGGCGAGAGAAATTCTGTTGTCCGACTATCTGACATTCGGAGTGGTAATGGTTAAGGCCAATGATGCCGACGGTATGGTGGCAGGCGCCTGTCATGCTACAGCGGATGTGCTGAGGCCGTCTCTGCAGATTTTGAAGACAGCGCCCGGAGTAAAACTGGTATCTGGCTTCTTTATTCTGGATGTGCCGGACTGTGATATGGGAGAGAACGGTACCTTCCTTTTTGCAGACTGTGGTTTGAATCAGGACCCCAATGCAGAAGAACTGGCAGCTATTGCAGATACTTCCGCAAAGAGCTTTAAGCAGTTGGTAGGTGCAAAGCCGATTATCGCTATGCTGAGCCACTCCACCAAGGGAAGTGCAAAGCATCCTTTAGTGGATAAGGTGGCAGAGGCTACCAGAATTGCCCATGAAGAGTATCCTGGTCTTACCATCGACGGTGAGTTACAGGCGGATGCAGCCCTTGTTCCTTCCATCGGTAAATCCAAGGCTCCTGACAGCGAGGTTGCAGGAAATGCTAACGTACTGATTTTCCCGAATCTGGACTGTGGTAATATCGGTTACAAGCTGGTACAGAGATTGGCAAAAGCAGAGGCTTACGGCCCTATGCTGCAGGGTATCGCAAAGCCCGTCAACGATTTGTCCCGTGGCTGTAGCTGGGAAGATATTGTGGGCGTAGTAGCACTGACGGCTGTACAGGCTCAGTTAGTATAATAAGCAAATTATGATTTTGCATTACAAAATGGAGGAAAACGAGAGATGAATGTATTGGTAATTAACTGTGGAAGTTCTTCATTGAAATTTCAGTTGATTAATGCGGAAAGCGAAGATTTAATTGCAAAGGGCCTGTGTGAAAGAATCGGTATAGACGGCAGCCAGTTGGTATACTCCCCTACAGGCGGGGAAAAGGTGACGAAGGTTATTCCCATGCCGGACCATACAACAGCAGTGAAACTGGTTCTGGATGCACTTTGTGACAGCGAAATCGGTGTGGTGAAGAGTCTGGATGAAATTAATGCCGTTGGACACCGTATCGTTCATGGCGGAGAGAAGTTTGCAACATCCACCATTCTTACGGATGAAGTGATTAAGGGAATTGAAGAATGCAACGACCTTGCACCTCTTCACAATCCTGCTAACCTGATTGGTATTACTGCATGCAAGGAATTGATGCCCAATGTTCCCATGGTAGGTGTTTTCGATACTGCATTCCATCAGACCATGCCTCAGGAGGCTTACATTTACGGTATTCCTTACGATTATTATACCAAATACAAGATTCGTCGTTACGGTTTCCACGGAACCAGCCATTCTTATGTTTCCAGAAGAGCGGCTGAACTTTTGGGCAAGAGTTATGATGACTGCAAAATTATTGTTTGCCATTTAGGAAACGGTTCATCCGTTTCAGCAGTAAAGAACGGAAAATGTGTAGATACCTCCATGGGTCTTACTCCCCTGGAAGGATTAATCATGGGAACCAGAAGCGGTGATTTGGACCCTGCGGTAATTGAATTTATTGCGAAAAAAGAAAATAAATCTATCGATGATGTAATGAAGGTATTGAATAAAGAATCCGGAGTACTGGGTCTGTCCGGTGGCTTCTCCTCTGATTTCAGAGATTTGGAGGAGGCTAATGCGAAGGGTGACGCAGCAGGCACAAGAGCTTTGGAAGCCTTTACTTACCGTGTGGCAAAATACATCGGTGCCTATATGGCAGCAATGAATGGTGTGGACGGAATCTGCTTCACTGCCGGAGTAGGTGAAAACAGCTCTCTGGTGCGTTCCATGATTGTGGAAAAATACCTTACTTTTACCGGTATAAAACTGGACAAGGCTGCAAACGATAAGCGTGGAGAAGATTTAGTGATTTCTGCTAACGAGCAGGGACCTAAGGTTATGGTTATTCCTACCAACGAGGAATTAATGATTGCAAGAGATAC
>JBNMJJ010000309.1:0-3105 GCA_050873745.1 Lachnospiraceae bacterium
CAGCTCATATCCGTTCCACATGGAAAACATCCCGGGTTTTTCCGGCAGCTCATAGATTAAATTTTCCAGATAACATTTCTGGGTGGGATTATACTTTTGTATGGTCAGAAATTCCGCATAATCCAGCATTTGATTCCCTAAACCGGAATCCATGTGTACAACTAACATTTCCACCTCTCAGACCTTTAAGCGCACATAAATCTTTCCAGAAAGAAATATAAATAAATCAACTGTGCCATGCCAAAACAGGGATACAGATATTCCTTCTTCCCCTTATACACCAATCCATTATTTCTGAACAGTAAAAGAATACAGGGGAGGAACAGAACAAAATATCTTCCCTGAAATCCGATAATTAAATCACTGTAAACCGGTGTCTCAATCAGAAAAATACTCTGCATTCCCACCAGCTCAAGCAGTAAAATCACCAGAATGCCCAATCTTTCCCTGGTCCCGATTTCAAAAGCCTCTTTCTCATCCCTAACCGCTGCCATCATCAATAACAGCAAAAAGGGAAGCATCACCACTAAGCCTATGGCCTGATTGCTCCAGGCCGTCCTGTAGCCCAATATCTGTCCGAAATAGACATCCAGATTCGTCACCATAGTGTGAATAAACAGCTTTAAAAAGGATGTCGGCTCCTGCACAGCGAAAAGAGGATGCAGTTTCTGGGCCACCACCCCTCCGCTGTTAATTACCACTGAAGCCTGGGGCGTCTGGGGCTGTACCACAAACCAGTTGGTAATCGTGGGCAGGAAGGAAAACAGCATGGACAGTCCGGCAATACCAAGCATACCGCCTGTTTTCAGCCATTTCTTTTTCCCAAACCTGGCTTTGGGAATGAGGAACATCAACAGCAGCAGGGTTAAATACACCCCGCCTTTGCAGTTTGCCAGTACAAAGACGGCTATCCCCAGTTTAATCCAGTCCCTTTTTTCCAGTCCCTGCTTCCACAGCCGTATCAGAAAAGCAAATACCACGATTCCCACTGCAAAGGTGAAACCGTCGTAGCTGATTCCCGAAGCCTGATACAGATTCAGCGGCAGGGCGCAAACCAGAGCCACCAGCGTTTTCAGTACGGGTATTTTAACGATAGCATAGTAACACATCAACAGATAAAAGCCCATAATGGCTGCTCTGGTCAAAAGCATCGTCCAATAATAATTAAGGCCCAGCAGTCGTCCCAGGGTCATTCCCAATATCCCCGGAGTATATTGGATAAACACCCCGTCGCTCACCAGGGGCATGTCGCTTATGTCTGTCAGCACCATACCCCGGTCTTCGGGCTTTTCCCACATTTTATCCGTATAATGAGAAAAAATGTGTGCCTGAGAGTTTACGGAGGTAATCTTTTCCTCCACCTCCTTCTTATTCAGAATATCACATTTACGCATCTGAATCTGATAGAGGCTATCCTGTTCCCCAACCCCCAAAAGCATATTGGAATAGTGGTACACCGTATGGTAGTGGCGGGCCTCGTCATAGACGCTGTTCCCGGGCCAAAGCATCAGCATACAGAGGGCAAAGGGCACAGCCAGCACAAGAAAAAGCTGCTGTTCCTTCCAGGGAAAAAAGAAGACCGCACACACCGCCATAAACGCACCCAGAAGGCCCAGTCCCAAAATCATCATGGTTATCCGATGAAATATATTGGTATAGGAGTGGATTCCCATGCTCAGGCCGTATTCTGACTCCTCGCCGTTAATTAAGGCTCTGTTCGTCTCCGTTTTATAGCCGAAAACCCCCAGCGCCGTTTCATCCGCCTCTACAGACTGCAGCGTAATCCGATAGGCTGTATCCGCTTTTCCGCCTCCTGCATCCCGAAAGGAAATTTCCATCGGAATACTGTAATGGATGTGGGAAACATCCCTTTCCTCATAAATCAGGATATTATCTCCCTCCGTAACCTGTACCACAAGTTTTCCCTGAAGAGACACATCATGGTCGCTGAAGCTTAAGGTAATAAAGTCAAAATCCTCATAGCTTGAAAACTCCTGCTCTATTTTCATTCCCGCCGTAAAATCATGTACGATTTGCTCTTCATCCCTGTTGGTTGCGTGGGAGGCATAAGATAAAACCTTTCCCCCCAGGTCAAATTTGAACATCACCATAAGGAGGATGGCAACTGTACCCACCAGGGCGGTAAAAAGATAGGCCGGCCTGTATTTCGTTATATTTTCTTTTATACTATCCATCGTTATCCTATCCATTATGTCACCGTCCGCCCAATAACAGATTGTTGAATATCCTGACCCTTTTTATCAACAGGGTGATTGCCAGACTACCTGCCGTGATTACCGTAGTTTCCCCCAATGCTGCCAACTGGTTTATGCCCTGAAGCCCTCTCGTCAATCTGGGCAGAACATAAGGAAAGAAAAATCCCGAGATAAGATATATCCCTATAGAATTTCTTCCGATAAAAGCCAGAATCTCTGACCATAGCCCGGGAATCCTCTCCACAATATGATTTAAAATCACAATCACCAGCACACTTCCTGTAAGGCCGATGGCAAACCGGTAAATATCTATCCCCAACTGATTCAGCCAGTCCTTTCCCAACAGGGTGTGGCCCGTCGTATAAATATAAGAATCACGGGTAAAAAAGACAAGCATCAGAAGATAGGCCAAAAAACCGGGAAGCACAGCATATTTTCCCTGGAAACTCCCGCCCCTTTTATGATACAAATATCCCAGAATGAAGAAAGGATACATATATTTATACAAATTCAGGTTATATGCGTCGGGAAGATAGAGAGAGACAATCGCCAAAGCTGCATAGATGAACATACTGTCTTTCATCCATTTATTTACGGCTAAAACCACAATGGAGCAATAAAAAATTGCCCATAAAAACCAAAAGTTACTTATGGCCGTTCTCCAATACGCTTTCACCAGCCTGGCAGCCGAAATTTCCCCGTTTTCCCTTATCCCCAGAAAAAAGGGCAGGAAGGTCCAGCAAAAAACAGGAACCAGCAGGGTTGAAATACGGCTTTTCACCACTTCCTTACCGGTGTGCCGATTCAGGGAAAAATAAAACAAATATCCGCTGACCAGCATAAACAGCGGCATATGAAAGCTGTAAATAAACTGAAACACGCCGTTCTC
>JBNMJJ010000310.1:0-3104 GCA_050873745.1 Lachnospiraceae bacterium
AAAATATAGAAGGTTCCGCCGGGCTTAACGCAGGTAAAGCCCAGGTCCATCAGCTCCTGATACAACAGCATACCGTTGGTTTCATATACCGATAAGTCTGCGGTTTTATCCAAATGCTTTGCCACTGCCAGTTGAATCAAAGACGCAGGACAGTTATGGCCTATTCCCCTGGAAATCTGCCCGCACATCTGCACCATGATTTCCGCCTCCCGGCAGGCTGGGTTTACTGCCACATAACCGATTCGTTCTCCCGGCAGGGATAAGGATTTTGAAAAAGAATAGCAGGAAATCGTATAATCATAAAACCGGGAAACATACAAATCTTCTACTCCTGCAAAAATAATTTCCCGGTAAGGCTCATCGGAAATCAGATAAATTCGATGTCCCAGCTCCCTGCTCTTTCTTTCCAGAATTTCTGCCAGCTTTTCCAAAGTCGCCCTGGAATAAACCACTCCCGAAGGATTGTTGGGCGTATTGATTAAAACCCCTTTCGTTTTTTCACCAATAAGGGCTTCGAAAGCCTCCACATTAATCTGAAAGTCTTCTGTTTGAGGAGGAACCACCTTTAAAACAGCCCCTGTCAGATTAACATAAGGATTATATTCCGGAAAAAAGGGAGCAAAGGTAATGATTTCTTCTCCCTCTTCGGCTATCAGTCTGAAAGCATGGGCCAGTGCCCCGGCGGCTCCGCTGGTCATAAAAATATGTTCTGCTCTGTAGTCCATTCCAAACCGCCGGTTCAAAGACTGGGCCACCGCCATGCGTACCTCATAAATTCCCAGACTTTGGCTGTAGCCGTGAAGCCTTCCCGGTTCCTCATTAGCCAGCAGCTTTATGCAGGTATCCGTAAATTCCCGGGGAACGGGTACGGAAGGATTTCCCAGACTGTAATCAAAAACATTTTCATAGCCGATTTCCTTCCCTCTCTTTACCGCAAATTCAGAAAGTGTACGGATAACCGATTTACTATTTAGCATATCCACATATTTTGACACTAACATTTTTTCTTCCCTTTTTAAGCCTTTTTGTTTTCCTGATGGGCCTTGATATATGCCTTTACCACGCTGATTAACTGAGGATAGCTCATAGACGTTGTATTCAGGCATAAATCGTAATTATCTGCATCATTCCAGTTCTTTCCGGTATAGCGTTTATAATATTCCGCTCTTTCCTTGTCGATTCTTTCGATTTTTTTGATAATTTCCCTGTCCTCCAGACCGGATAACTGGCGTTCCCTGTCCATACAATCTTTCAGAGGAGCGTAGCAGTACAGCCGGATTACATCCGGGTTATCCTTTAAAACATAATCCCCGCATCTTCCCACAATAACGCAGTCCTCGGTTGCTGCCAGTTCCTTAATGACTTCAGCCTGTAAACGGAACAGATTCTCCTCGGAAACAAACTCATCACTGCCGGGAGGGAGCGCCTCTCTTTCGGTTATTCTCCTTACCTTTGCAAAAATAGAATTGGACTTCACCCTCTCGTCTACCTGACCAAAAAGAGCCTCATTTACACCGCTTTTATCTGAAACCAGACGCACCAGCTCTCTGTCATAATATTGAAGACCCAAATCCTCAGCCAAAAGCTTGCCCATAGTTCTTCCGCCGCTGCCATAGCTTCTCGCTATTGTAATTACCAATCTTCCCATCTTTCCTCTCATTCCGCCGCCCTCCGGCAGCCTCCATTATATTACAGCATTTGAACTCTGCAAATGTGTCCCCGGCATATGCTCCACATAAGCCTCTGAACTTCCTGGCGAAATGCCTCTGGCATGAGTTCTGGAAGTTCTTCTCACAACATCTCAAATCTCGATGAAGAATGCCCGTTTTTCGGGCATTCTTCGAGCGTGAGACTTAGAACTTCTTAGCGAAACGCCCACTGGCGTGAGCTTTAGAAGTTCTTCTCACGCTACTCGCCCAAATACGCCTTTTTCACCGATTCATTATTCATCAGCTCTCCGGCATCCCCTTCCAGAATGATATTGCCGGTTTCCAATACATATGCCCTGTCTGCGATGGTCAATGCCTTTTTTGCGTTCTGCTCCACCAGTAAAACGGTGGTTCCACCGGCAGAAATATCCCGAATAATGTTAAATACTTCCTCTACAAAAATAGGTGACAGACCCATTGAAGGTTCATCCATTAAAATAATCTTAGGATGGCTCATTAACGCCCTTCCCATAGCTAACATCTGCTGCTCTCCGCCGGAAAGGGTTCCTGAAATCTGATTTTTTCTCTCCTCCAGACGGGGGAAACGGGTATAAATCATTTTCAGCGTTTCTTCCATCTCGTTTTTATCCTTACGGGTATACGCCCCCAGCTTCAGATTTTCCAGCACCGTCAACTGGGAAAAAACACGCCGTCCCTCCGGCACATGGGCCATTCCCAAAGAAACGATTTTATAAGCGGGCACCTTTGTAATGTCTGTTCCTTCAAACATTACCTGTCCCCGACTGGGCTGTAAAAGTCCGCTTATGGTGTGCAATATCGTCGTTTTTCCGGCGCCGTTTGCACCAATTAAGGCAATGACCTCCCCCTGCTTTACTTCAAAGGAAACATCCTTGATGGCCTTAATCATTCCATAATGCACTTCCAGATTCTTTACACTAAGCATCGACATTTCTTCATTTGCCGCAAAACGGCTCTCCTTTCCCTCTGCCTCAACCTCTACAATAATTCTACAGCATCCCAACTCCTTGGGGAGAATGCCCATTTCCCATACACCTCAAACTCCTTTGGGAGAATGCCCATGTCTGGGCATTCTCCGGTGTGAAGTTAGAACTTCTTGGCGAAATGCCCTCTGGCATGAGCCTTTAGAAGTTCTCTTCACACTATTCTCCCAGATACGCCTTAATCACCTGAGGATTATTCAACACGTCCTGGGTCTTGCCCTGGGCCAGCACCTGGCCGAAGTTTAATACCGTCAGTTCCTCGCAGATACCTGAAACCAGCTTCATATCATGCTCAATTAAAAGAATGGTCATCTCAAAATTATCCCGGACAAAACGAATGGTATCCATCAGCTCCTTCGTTTCATTGGGATTCATTCCTGCTGCTGGCTCATCCAGTAAAAGCAGCTTCGGACTGGTAGCCAGGGCCCTGGCA
>JBNMJJ010000311.1:0-3100 GCA_050873745.1 Lachnospiraceae bacterium
GACCTTCTGCATGAACCCCAAGGGGGCCGTGGTCAACGAGAGAACACCAACGGCATCATCACCGTCAACGGCCACAGCTATGAGGATCCCGCCAAGCAGACGGAGAACACCAACTTTGCCCTGCTGGTGGCGAAGCATTTTTCGGAGCCCTTCAAGGACAGCAACGGCTATGGCGAAAGCATTGCCCGCCTTTCTAATATGCTGGGCGGCGGCGTTATCGTCCAGCGGTTTGGCGATTTGGTGAGGGGACGAAGAAGCAACCAGAAGCGGATTGCGGAGAATACGGTGCATCCCACTCTGGCAGCCACTCCCGGGGATTTGAGTTTGGTGCTGCCCAAGCGGATTCTGGACGGCATCATGGAAATGATTTACGCTTTGGATAAAATTGCCCCGGGAACGGCCAACGATGATACACTTTTATATGGAGTAGAGGTGAAGTTTTACAATATGGAAGTGGAGCTGGACCAGAATCTGGAGACGATTCACAAGGGGCTGTACGTTATCGGAGACGGAAGCGGAGTGACCCATTCCCTGTCCCATGCCTCTGCCAGCGGGGTTTATGTGGCAGACAGGATTTGTGACAGTCTGTAATCGTTTCTCAAAAAAACAAAATCAAGGTGCTGAGAATGCTGAAACAGAAAGGGGAGAAACCATGGATACTCTGGGATATATTGTGCTGGCCCTGTTTGTGGTGACAGCAGCGGCAGCTTATTTCAGGGGAAAAAGAAAACCCAGTGAGGACAGGCTCCAAAAGCAGAAGAGGGTCTATGAGGAGCTGTTGAAAAAATATAACGTACCCGAGAATCATTATAAAATAGTGATTGGGCAGTCCCGGGTCTATTCTGTTTATAATTGCCCCGCCCTTATCTGGAAGGAGAAGGACATAGTAAAGCTTCTGGTTCTGCGTCAGAAGGAGGCGCTTTCCGAGGAAGAGGAGGCGGATTTTCTCTATTTGGCCTCCCAGCCCTATGTGGACTTCAAGCGGTTTGACGGCTCCTGTTTTCCTGACTGGGCCATGCAAAGTGATTATGTGAAGGAACTGTTTTTGCCCTATGTAAATTTAAGTAAAACCGTAGGCGGATTGGACTACAAACAGCAGATGTATTGGATTGGAACCATTTGTGTATATGCCAAATCTCTGGCCCAGATTTTAACCATGCTGGGAAGGCCCCTTTCGGACTATGAAAACCGGGTGGAGCATAAGCCTTGGATGCTGATTGACGGAGCCCTGCCCCGGAAAATGCAGGAAGAGCTGAAACGGGAGATGGGGGTAAAGAAAGAAGAAGCTCCTTTTTTAGACCGAAAAGAGGGCCAGGACGGGGACAGCCTGCAGGCTATGGAAAAAGCCATACAGGTTATCCGCAGTACAGAGCGCAAGGCCGGAGAAGAAGCGGCTGCCGACAGAATTAACCGGCTGTATGCCAGGTTGTTGTCGGACAGGCGGTATGAGGATTTGGAGAAAGCTACACAGGATGAGGAGTACAGGGCGAAGCTGTTTGAGGAACTGGAAGCTCCTACAGAGGATATATCTGATTAAAACAGGCCTGACAAAGGGATAAGTGGCCTGTCATAAGGGATAAATCTTCAATATTCATATAGTGGAGGGAATCCGCCCCAATTTTTCGGCAAAGCTCCTCCTCACTTAAAGAAGAAGCAATCAACTGCTGGTTATTGGGAATATCCGTGCCATAATAGCAGGGATATAAAAAGGGCGGGGAACAAATCCGTACATGAACGGCTTTCGCCCCGGCCTGCTTCAACAGGCGGATGAGGCTGGCGATGGTGGTTCCCCGGACGATGGAATCGTCGATTAAGACCAGGGATTTATCCTTTACCACACTGGTCAGTACGCTCAGCTTCATGCGTACCGCCGCCTCCCGCTCGGACTGTTCAGGCTTAATAAAGGTTCTTCCCACATAGCTGTTCTTTTGAAAAGCCAGGGCGAAGGGAATCCCCGATTCCAAAGAGAAGCCTGTGGCTGCCGTCAGGCCGGAATCAGGAACGCCGGTAACCAAATCCGCCTCCGCAGGAAAAGCTTTAGCCAGGGTTCGCCCTGCCCGGATTCGGGCGTCGTAAACGTTGATTCCGTCCAAAGTGGAATCCAGCCGGGCAAAGTAAATATATTCAAAAATGCAGTGTGCCCGTTTTTCCTGGCACAGAGAAAGGTCGCTTTCCAGGCCCTTTTCGGAAATGGTAATCAGCTCCCCGGGGCGGACGTCCCGGACAAACCGGGCGCCTACGGCAGTCAGGGCACAGCTTTCTGAGGCAAAAAGATAAGAGTCCCCTGATTTCCCCAGACAGAGGGGCTTTAATCCCAAAGGGTCCCGCAGGGCAATCAGCTTTCTGGGACTCATCACCAACAGGGCAAAACCCCCTTTTATCTGCTTTGCAGTAGCCAGGACAGCCTCTTCAACCGTATCGGTTTTCGTCCGCTGCTGGGCAATCTGGCAGGCAATTACCTCAGAATCGGTGGTAGTATGGAAAATGGCCCCGGCCTCCTGCAGAGAAAGACGAAGAGAATCGGTGTTGATTAAATTACCGTTGTGGACCAGGGCCAAAGTTCCCTTAATATAGTTTAAAACCAAAGGCTGGGCGTTTTCCACACAGCTTTCGCCGGTAGTGGAATAGCGGACATGGCCCACACCCATATTGCCCTCCAGGGCGGTCAGGGCTTTTGGGTCAAAAACTTCACTGACCAGCCCCATATCTTTGTGCCAGCGGATATTTCCTTTTGCCCCCTGACGATTCAAAACCGCCATTCCGGCCGACTCCTGCCCCCGATGCTGCAGTGCCGAAAGGCCGTAGTAAAGAAGGGGAGCCACCTGGGCGCCGGCAGGGGAGAAAACGCCGAACACGCCGCATTCTTCCCTGGGTTTATCCAGAAACAGCGCTTCCTCAGAGAAAGCCGTACCGGATGCTTTTTTTGTCTGTGTATACATCGTTTGACTATTCCTTAGATTTATTTTGTATATTTTGTAAAATGTCAATATTTAAACGGAAAACAAAAGCCTGTCATAAGCAGGATAAGGAAGAACAGCTTCCGGCAGGCAGGTTTCCGCTTCATCGGCCACACTTCGTATAGCTTCCATATCGGATAAAA
>JBNMJJ010000312.1:0-3080 GCA_050873745.1 Lachnospiraceae bacterium
AGAGAGTACGTTCTGGGGATGGGCTGCCGAAAAGGGAAGGAGGCGGAGAAAATAGAGGCTTTTATTGCAGAAACGCTGGAAAAAAGCCAAATTGAGCTGTGGCAGATTTCTGCCCTGGCCTCCATTGGGCAAAAAAAGGAGGAGCCGGGATTTTTGCAGTGGAGCGAAAAATACAGGATTCCCTTTCTTACTTTTTCAGGAGAAGAGCTTATGGAAGTGGAAGGAGAATTGGCTTCCTCCGCCTTCGTAAAGGAGACGGTAGGGGCAGACAATGTGTGTGAGCGTGCGGCCTTGAGAGCCTGCGGACAAAAAGGCTGTCTGGTGGTCAAAAAAGAGGCCCGGGAGGGAATGACCATAGCCGGTGCAAGAAGGGATTGGAGAGTGGTTTTTGATGAAAAATAAAATTTATATTGTGGGTATGGGGCCCGGCCGGGAGGATATGATGACCGGGGAGGCCCTGGCAGTTTTGGATTCGGCAGAGGTGATTGTGGGATATACGGTGTATCTGGAGCTTTTGGGAGAGCGGTTTAAGGAAAAGGTGCTGCTGTCCACGCCCATGCGCCAGGAAGAGGAACGCTGCCGCCTGTGCTTTGAAGAGGCCGAAAAAGGAAAAAAAGTGGCCTTAATCTGCAGCGGAGATGCAGGAATTTACGGTCTGGCCTCTTTTATGTACGAAATAGGAGAAGACTACCCTGCCATCGGGCTGGAGGTCATAGCGGGCATCACGGCGGCAAGCAGCGGAGCGGCCCTGTTGGGAGCACCCCTGAATCATGATTTTTGTGTCATCAGCTTAAGCGATTTGCTGACTCCCTGGGAGAAGATTGAAAAGAGGCTCAGGGCAGCGGCAGAAGGGGATTTTGCCATTGCGCTCTATAATCCTTCCAGCCGAAAAAGGAAGGATTATCTGCAAAGAGCCTGTGATATTCTTTTGGAAGTTTTAGAGGAAGACAGACCCTGCGGCTATGTGGAAAATATCGGCCGGGAGGGAACTAAGGTGATGACCTGTACTTTAAAAGAGTTAAGGAATATTCAGGTAAATATGTTTACCACTGTCTTCATCGGCAATGCTGAGACGGAAATTATGGCGGGAAAATTGGTGACGAAAAGAGGTTATGTGAAAAGGACTTTCTGAGTAAAGAAGTTTTACGTTCACAAGGAGGAAAAGATGAAACAGATTCTGATTTTTGCAGGGACCACTGAGGGAAGGCGGCTGTCGGAGTGCCTGGCGGCCTCTGGTCTGGCTCATGAGCTGTGTGTGGCTACGGAATACGGAGAAATCGTGCTGAAGGAAAATCCTCTGGTGAAGGTACACCGGGGAAGAATGGATAAGGAAGAGATGAGGGCTTTTTTTCAGCAGAAAAAATACTGTGCTGTGGTGGATGCCACCCATCCCTATGCAACGGTGGTGACCCGGAATATCCGGGAAGCGGTGGAAGGGATGGAGATTTCCTGCTTCCGCTTGAAGAGGGAAACCGTAGCCGGAGAGGGCGGGGAGCAGGTGGTGAACGTGGAGACGGTAGAGGACTGCGTTTCGGCTCTGGAAAAAACCACAGGAAACATTCTTCTTACCACCGGAAGCACGGATTTGTCCAGCTTCTGCGCCTCCCCTGCTTTAAAGGAAAGATTATTCGTCCGGGTTCTTCCGGGGGTGGAAAGTTTGCAGCTTTGTGAGAAGGAAGGCATCAGCGGCAGGCAGATTCTGGCTATGCAGGGGCCCTTCGGTAAGGAAATGAACAAGGCTGTTATTCAGCAGTATGGGATAAAGCTTTTGGTGACCAAGGCCAGCGGAAAGGCGGGGGGCTATCCCCAAAAGCTGGAGGCAGCCAGAGAATGTGGGATTCCGGTCTTTGTTATCGGCGCACCGCAGGAAGAGGGCTTTTCTTTTTCGGAAATTCTGGAAAAACTGGAAGGGCTTTTGGGGAAGAAAATCCACCGGGAAAAAAAGCTCCATATTCTTCTGGCGGGAATAGGAATGGGCAGCCCCAAAAGCCTTACCCGGGAAGTGTATGAGGCAATCGAAGAGGCGGATATTCTGCTGGGAGCCAGCCGTATGCTGGTTCCTTTTCACCCAAAAAAAGAAAAGCGTCCCTATTACCGGGCAGAAGAGATTATTCCTTATTTAAAAGAAATTCAGGAAGAGAATTTTGCTCTGGAAGGGGGAAAGGTGGTGATTCTTTTTTCCGGAGACAGCGGCTTTTACAGTGGCTGCCAGAAGTTGCATAAGGCCCTGAAACAGGAAATCGAAGCAGGCTTTTTGGAGGCAGAGCTTAAGATTATGCCGGGAGTATCCAGCGTTTCCTGTCTGGCGGCAAAACTGGGAGAGAGCTATCAGGATGCGGATATTTGCAGCATTCATGGAAAAGAGATGAAAGACCTTCCGGAAAGAATCCGCCGCTGCCAGAAAACCTTTCTGCTGCTTTCGGGAGTGAAGGATTTGCACCGGCTGGGGGAGATTTTGCTGGAGACAGGGCTGGAGGAGTGCGAAATAGCTGCAGGCTTTCAGTTATCTTATCCTGATGAACGTTTGTTAAGACTTACCCCAAAAACCTGTCTTACGGAGCAAAAGGAGGGGCTGTATACCTGTTTCATCCACAATCCCCGGGTGGAGAAAAGAAGGCTTACTCCTTTCAGAGCAGACGGGGAATTTCTACGGGGAAGGGTGCCCATGACCAAGGAAGAGGTGCGCCAGGTCAGTATCTGCAAACTGCGGTTGGAGGAGGAATCCTTAGTCTATGATGTGGGCAGCGGAACCGGCTCCATTGCTATGGAAATTGCCGGGCTGGGCCGGGGACTTCAGGTTTTTGCCATAGAAAAAAAGGAAGTGGCTTTATCCTTAATCCGGCAGAATCAGGAAAAATTCGGACGGCCCAATATCCAGGTGGTGGAAGCGGATGCCCCTGAGGGGCTGGAAGAACTGCCAACCCCCACCCATGCCTTTATTGGAGGCAGCGGGGGAAGGATGAAGGAGATTCTGGATTTTTTGTACCGGAAAAATTCCCATATGCGGGTGGTCATTAATGCCATCAGTCTGGAGACTCTTGGGGAAATTCAGGAGGCGTTGGCGGGCTATCCCATGGAGG
>JBNMJJ010000313.1:0-3075 GCA_050873745.1 Lachnospiraceae bacterium
AAGGTATCTCCTCCTTCTGTATGGCAATACTTCGCAAAACACCGTTGACGAAGCCCTTTAAGGAGGTGAACCTATTACTGGCAGCCAGCTTCACCGCTTCATTGCAGACGGCGGAATCGGGTACATTATCCATATACAGAAGCTGATAAACGCTCATGCGAAGCAAAGCCCTTATTAAAGGCTTCATTTTGGAAACCGGCACCCGGGAAAACCGATTAATCACATAATCCAGCTCCAGGGTTCTTTCCAGCGTTCCTTCCGTCAGCCGCTTCATAAAGGCTTTTTCCTTTCTCGGTAAATAATCGTATTTATCCAGCACCTGCCTGAGAAGAATATGGCTGAATTCCTTCTGTCCGTAAATCTCCATCAGCATTCCCAGAACCAGGTCTCTGTGATTCACACTGCTGCTTTGCTTTTCCATCCTCTTCTCACTTCCTTTGCCTTACGGCACAAGCCTTTCCAGTTTCTCTTTGTGGCTAATCTCTGCTTCTTCGGCCAAATAAAGCCACCAGTCTGAGTAGCTGCAGTATAGCCACTGCCGCTGCCGCCACATAGGTCATGGCTGCTGCCGACAGTACCTTCTTCGCCTGACGGTTTTCCTGCTCTCCAAGGATGCCGTAATCCTCCAGCATGACCAAAGCTCTGGAGGAGGCATTAAATTCCACCGGCAGGGTAACTATCTGAAACAGAACCGCCAGAGAAAACACCCAGATTCCCAGGTTAATCAGAAAGCTCCCTCCGCTGCCGAAAAACAGCCCCAGCAGAATCAGAGGTATGCCCATCTTAGAACCGATATTAGCTGCGGGAACGATGGCGTTGCGGAAAAGCAGAGGCTTGTAGCTCTGCTGATGCTGAAGGGCATGACCGCACTCATGGGCAGCTACGCCGATAGCCGCAACAGAGGAGGACATATAGGTGGAATCCGACAATCTAAGCACCCTTCTTCGTGGGTCGTAGTGGTCCGTAAGATTTCCGCCCACCTGTTCCACCGGAATATCCGACAGGCCGTTTCTGTCCAGAATCTTCCTGGCTATCTGGGCCGCCGTCATTCCGCACATACTGCGTACTCTGGCATACTTATTAAAGGTGCTGTTCACCCTTGCAGAAGCCACCATAGAAAGAATCGCCCCTATCAAGACCAGAAGGTAGGTCCAGTCAAAACCATAAAATCCATAGTATCCATAATATCCCATATCTTTTCGTCCCTCCTATTCGCCTAACCTTGTTCCCGCCTGCAGCGGACAGCCCAAAAGAAAGTCCTTTACGTCCATCCGTTTTTTCCCTTCAAGCTGTACGCTTTTCAGCACCAGCAGACCTTCCTTCGTCTGTACCTTAACGGCCTCCCTGGTCACCTCTGCCACCGTTCCCGGCTCTTTTTCGGTGTTTTTTTCTTCCACTGCCGCCTCCCAGATTTTCAGGGTCTTACCGTTTAAACGGGTAAAGGCGCTGGGCCAGGAGTTTAAACCTCTTACCAGCCGTTCCAGTTTTAGAGCTGGCTGGCTCCAGTCCAGCAACCCCATTTCCTTCTTAATCATTCCGGCGTAGCAGCTTTCCTCATCCCTCTGGGGCTGGGGCCGGATACTTCCCGCCTCTATCTGGGGCAGAGTGTCTACCAACAGCTTTGCTCCGGCTGCCGCCAGTTTTGAAAAAAGGGTTTCTCCCGTATCCCTGTCTTCAATGGGCACTACACATTTAGCCAGCATATCTCCCGTATCCAGACCTTCATCCATCTGCATCAGGGTTATGCCGGTTTCCTTTTCTCCCTCGATAATCGCCCACTGAATGGGGGCTGCTCCCCGGTACTTGGGCAAAAGAGAGGCATGGATATTGATACAGCCAAATTCCGGCATATCCAGAATCTCTTTGGATAAAATCTGTCCAAAGGCAGCCACAACAAAAAGCTGGGCTTCATATCCTCTTAGTGTTTCCACCGCCTCCGGCGTCTTAACCCTTGCCGGCTGAAAAACAGGAATATTATGCTTCAGGGCACAGGCTTTCACCGGAGTAACCTGCATTTCCTTTCCTCTGCCCTTTGGTTTGTCCGGCTGGGTTACCACAGCCGCCACCTGATGTCCGGCCTCCACCAGAGCCTCAAGGGCTCCTACGGCAAAATCCGGCGTTCCCATAAATACTATTCTCATTCTTCCTCACATTCTTCCTCGTCTGTTACGCTTACTAAATCACCTTCCACTTTTTCCACATATAAATGTCCGTCCAGATGGTCCAGCTCATGACAGATAGCCCGGGCCAGTAATTCGGTTCCTTCAATCTCCCTTGGTTCCATATCTTCATTATAGAATGCGGCTTTCACATAATTTGGTCTGGTCACCGTACCGCTTCTTCCCGGAACGCTTAAACAGCCCTCCGGTCCGGTCTGCTCACCGCTGGTTTCCAGAATCTTCGGGTTAATCATCACAATAGGGTCCTCTCCCGTACAGTCAATGACCACAATCCGTTTTAAAATACCCACCTGCGGCGCTGCCAGCCCCACTCCATTGGCTTCATACATGGTTTCCAGCATATCCGCAATCAGTTCTCTCGTTCTGGGGGTGACTTCCTTCACTTCCTTGCACACCTTCCCCAAAACCGGGTCTCCCATTTCTCTAATCACTCGAGTTGCCATTTTTCCTCCATTCCAAATCCTATTGCTTTACCACAGGTTTAAAAAGCCTGCATGGGATTAAAATCAAATTGTACTATGTTTCCTTCTTCTTCACAAGTCCTTATCCATTCTTCCGCCCTATTTCTGGCCTCCGTCAGAACCTCTCTGTTTTTATGCTTTAACAGCAGTGAAAAGCGGTAAATATCGCTTATCCTGCCAATAGAAGCATTGGCAGGGCCTATACATACCAGCCTCTTTTCCCTCTCTAAATCCGCGAACAGGGCCTTTATTTCCCGGCCCAGCTTCCATCCCCCTTCCTCTTTCTTTACCAGAATCTGAATCTGTAAAAGATGGGCTGTGGGGGGATAGCCTGCCATGCTGCGGTAAAGGATTTCTTCCTCATAAAAGCCTTCGTAATCCTGTCTGGCGGCCTGTCGGATGCTGTAATGCCCGGGCTGGTAGCTTTGAATCAC
>JBNMJJ010000314.1:0-3072 GCA_050873745.1 Lachnospiraceae bacterium
CCATAAGATTCAACGACATAACCGAAATGCCCTCTTTGGTTTTTACCGGATAGATTCCCTCGCTGCTTCCCACTGCCGTCTCCTTCAACCCAAAGGCTTTGGGAATTGAGGGGCCGGTTATATCAGCGTCCAGAATGGCCGTGGACATTCCTCTTTTATTCGCCAATACCGCCAGTTGAGAAGTGACCATGCTCTTACCTACTCCTCCTTTTCCACTGACGACCCCAATGACCTTCTTAACCTTGCTTCCTTCATGAAGAACAGCCAAAAGACTTTCCTTCGTTCTGTCACTGCAGTTTGCGCTGCAGCTTTCACATTTATGATTACAATCTTTGCTCATTTACCTTCGCTCCTTTCCTTTTCTCCCCATTCCCCCGCATCAGCGGATGGGTTTTGCCGTCAAAGCCACCTGCTCTACGGCACACACAATAAGATAAACCGCATTAATAACGTCCCTTACACCTCTGACAGTGTAAGGGACGTCGTAACGCGGTTCCACCCTTATTATTCTGTTCCTGCAAGGCAAGCCTTGGCTTGCTATGGCTTGCCTTGGCTTGCCATGCTTGCCTTTTTGTACATCGGCCTTTGCCATATGAACAGAATCTCTCATTGATGACGATAACGGAATCACCGGCCCCGATTAAAGGGCACTCCGAGGTGGTCTTGGGATAATTCATGATGAAAACGCTTCCAGCTCCATCCTGGCTTATCTGATGGGCGTCTCTCTCTGGCATCCTTCCTTATCTTACTATCCTCTTCAACGTGTTGTTCTACCAGTATATTATTCCAATTTTGAACATTTGTAAAGAGGTATTTTCGTGTAAGTTTATCTACATGAAGATTTCTGCGTTTGCTGATAGATGGCAGTTAAGGAATCCTGTAACACTTGTGAAAAATTGATATGATTTTTTTCGGCAAAGGTATTAAGCCAGGCAGGAATGGTGAGATTTTTGCGAACGGCTTTATCACCGTATTTTTCGGCATAGGCATCCATATCCAGAACCAGCATGTTCACAAAACCACCTTCATCCGGGACGATATTTTCTAAAGAGCTTGCCACAGGAGCAGCATTTCCCTCTTCCAGTTCATCGAGAACCCAGCCGGAAGCGGCATCTGTAGCCATTAGGATAGCATCGGCTAAAGTATCTCCTTCGCTGACACAGCCGGGCAAATCTGGAACCTCCACGGTATAACCGCCTTTTTTTTGTTCACATGGATAAAAACAAGCAGGATAAGTTAGTTTCATAAAAGCCTCCTCTTATTATGCGCAGTGCTGAACTTTTAAAGCCCAGCCTGCTTAAAAATAGATTTAATTGTTCGGGGGTCAAGGTCTCCGGGGTGGTTTGGAATCGTGACCTTGCCTGATTTTGTTGGATGAATGTAAGAGTAATGAGAACCCTTTGCTTTTTTGAATTGCCATCCATCGGCTAAGATGATTTTTTCTATTATGCTCTCCCGGCTTTTCTTATGTATTAACACCCTCTTCCTCCTTCCTCTTGCCCGTCAGCATAATCTGAAAAGCCTCTTTTGCAGTTCCCTGCGGATTGACATCAACAATAATGGCCAGGTAATTTTCCAGCTGGTAATAATACTGACTGTATCTGCTATTTCCACCGTCCCCCCATGAATCGTACTCCATCCAGTAATCATCGTTTACTAAACTATGGCTGACTGCACATTCTTCCAGTCCCAATAAAGCTGTGTCGATATAAAGGATATAGGGGCCGCCAGTCCGAATACTTCTCACCTCAAAAGCGTAATATTCCTTTCCCTCTTCGGGGTCTTCTACCCTTACCTCAACCTCTGTTAAGATGAACTCATCCTCCGGCATCGTTTTATCACCTGCGGACAGGTACATGCCTTCCCGCAGCAGGATTCCATTTTCAATCTGCCCCCGCAAACGCTGTTTTCCTTCCTCTATGTCCTGGCCAATATACAAAAATTTTAGATATTCCACTAATGCGTTTTCCCGCAAATAATCCTTATCGCCTTCCTCATTCACCACTTCTGTTTCCAGCGGTGAAACAGCCTTCTGCCCCGATGCTCTATCCTCTAAACGGTCCAGCATCCGAACAATCCTGACGCAAAAAGCAAGAACAACGAACATACCGGCTATTCCCTTGGGAATCCTCCTAAGTCGTCCTGAACGTACAGGCTTGTCTGTTTTTTTATGATACCTCCTGCCGGATTGCCGCAGATGCCTGTCAATGCGTTGAAGGCTTTTTTCCCAGCTCCTCCTTTTTTCCTGAGAAACAAGTACGCTTCCTTCTTGAGCAATCCTCTCCAGCCAGCTTTTCATCACCTTACAGGTTTCAGGGCTCAGCATCAGGCCGGTTAGCCCCATATCCCATTGGTGCAGAAACTCACTTTTCACCATTATTTCCATCTCCTGGGTGGAGAAAAAATGATTCCATACTTCTGCCTCTGATTTCTTTTCCCTGTTCAGCTTCTTCAAACGCTCCAAGGCGTTTTTCAGCTTTTCTGCCTCGTACTCCCTGTCATCCTTTTTCTTTTCTTCCGCCAGCTCTTCCAGTTGATTGAATATCTGCTCAAGTTCCCGGGTTTCCTGTTGGGCTTTCTGCCGAATTTTCTGCTGCTCTCCTTGCCAGGATTCCTGCCCGGTTTCCTCCCGGGCCTCCGACCAGGTTTTCTGGCGGTTCTCTTGTGGAACTTCAAAGGATTTCGGCTCTGGCTCAATACTTATCCTTTCCTCCTTCTCAATCGGTTCAACCATTACTCTCTGATTTTCTTCACCATATTCTCCTGAATCCGCATAAGCCAGGGCAACTTCATAGGCATAATGGATAGCATTCCACTGCTGTGGGTACTCCTCCGGATGGTATTCCTTTGTCCTTGCGGCATATGCCTTTTTTATCATCTTCCTATCCCTTGTTGGTGGGATATTCAATATTCTGAATGCTTCCTGTATATTCATTATGTACACTTATCCTCCATTACAAAGTATTCTACACTTGAGGAAACCCACATGAATCTTTGGTAACAAAAAAGGAATATATCATCGCTGATATATTCCTTACTAGCAGGGGAAGAGGGATTCGAACCCCCGTGAAC
>JBNMJJ010000315.1:0-3030 GCA_050873745.1 Lachnospiraceae bacterium
CAATATTTCTGCTGCAGCGAAAATTCGTTTCCAGCAGTACTTTTTTGGTATCTGGATATAGTTTTTCGAAATTCAGCATAATTTCAGGGCTGGCTCCCCGGAAACTGTAAATTGCCTGGTCATCATCTCCCACCACAAAAAGATTTTTTCTTTTCTCCGTTAGCAGACGGATAACCTGAAACTGCACCGGATTAATGTCCTGAAACTCATCGATTAAAATATAAGTAAATCTGTCCTGCCACTGGGCAAGAACCTGTGAGCTGTTTTGAAATAATTGCAGGCAAAGCAGCCCCATATCGTCAAAATCCAGCTTGCGGCGGCTGTGCATTTCCTTCTGATAGGCGTGGAAAAGCCGTACAAACTTCGGACTTTCTTTTTCCTCCATGACCTTCAGGCCCTTATTTTTATAGAAGGAAAACCGCCGGATATACTCCTCCTCTTTTTCTCTCGTGTCCGTTTCCTCATATAGAGGGTCAGACAGAAGAATTTTCATGATATTTCGTTGTTCCTCAGGGGTAATAATGTCTTTGGCTGTGTAATGAAAAGCTGTTTTTAATATGTGAAAGAAGCAGGCATGGAAGGTGGCAAAATTAACGCCTTCTGCTGATGCCTTCATCTGTTTTTGGAAACGTTCTTTCAACTCCCGGGCAGAAGCTCTGGAAAAGGAAATGACCAGAATGGCCGAGGGTTCAATATGGAAATGGGAAAGTAAATGCTGTATCCTTTGTATCATGACAAAGGTTTTTCCGGAGCCGGGCCCTGCCAGAACCAGCATGGGCCCCTCTCCGTGGGTTATTGCCTCTAATTGGGATTTACTGGGCGACTGCCTGCTCAAGCTTTGCAATCCCCTTTCTAATTCTGTCTAAGGCTTCCTCTTTTCCCAAAATTTCCATAATTTCCGTAGCCCCTGCGGGAGTAGTCTGCTTGCCGCTTACCGCCGTTCTGATAGGCCACATTACATATCCGTTCTTACATTCTTTTTGTGCTACATAATCTACCAGAGTCTGATAGAGGGCGTCATTGCTGTAATCCTGCTGCTTTTCCAGAATGGGCAAAACCTCTTTCAGTACCTCCAAGGCAGTGGTCTCATTAGTCTTCATCTTCTTATGGGTATACATAGCCGTATCATAGTCCGGTAAGGCTTCAAAGAAATCCACCATATTTAGAATGTCCGGAAAGACTTCAATACGGGTTTTTACCATCTCGCCGATTTTTCTTAAATCAAGCTCTTTGGAAATGGCCTGCTTCAGATAAGGCAGGGCTCTTTCATAAAAAGGCTCAAAATCCATAGCTTTAATATACTCACCGTTCATCCATTTTAACTTGGTAAAGTCAAAAACTGCAGGGGATTTGGACATATGATGGTAATCGAATACCTCCGTCAATTCCTTCAGGCTGAAAATTTCCTGATTGTCGGAAGGGCTCCAGCCCAAAAGAGCCACGAAGTTTACTACCGCTTCACTGATAAAGCCCTGTTCAATCAAATCCTCGTAGGAGGAATGGCCGGAACGCTTGGACAGCTTATGGTGTTCCTCATCGGTAATTAAAGGGCAGTGTACATATACCGGCACCTCCCAGCCGAATGCCTCGTATAAACGGTTGTATTTGGGAGAGGAAGAAAGGTATTCATTTCCTCTGACCACATGGGTTATGCCCATCAGATGGTCGTCCACCACGTTGGCAAAATTATAGGTGGGATAGCCATCGGATTTAATCAAAATCATATCGTCCAGTTCTGCATTATCTACGGTAATGTCTCCGTAAATTTCATCCTGGAAGGTGGTGGTTCCTGTGGTAGGATTGTTCTGGCGGATAACATAGGGAATGCCTGAGGCCAGTTTAGCCTCCACCTCTTCTTTGGAAAGGCTTAAACAATGCTTGTCGTAAACACTAATCTCCTTTCCCGCAACGGTACGGCTCAGGGTTTCCAGCCGTTCTTTATCGCAGAAACAGTAATATGCCTCTCCTTTTTCAATCAGCTTTCTGGCATATTCCAGATAAATTCCTTTGGCCTGCCGCTGGCTTTGCACATAAGGCCCCACACCCTTGTCTTTGTCCGGGCCTTCATCGTGAATCAGACCCGTTTTTTCCAGAGTGCGGTAAATAATATCCGTAGCTCCTTCCACATATCTTTCTTGGTCCGTATCTTCAATGCGAAGGAGAAAATCTCCCCCTTCATGCTTGGCAATCAAATAGGCGTAAAGAGCCGTTCTTAAATTTCCCACATGCATCCTTCCGGTGGGGCTGGGAGCAAATCTTGTCCTGATTTTACTCATATATGTTTCCTTCTTTCTTGTATAATTTAGTCTATTATTTAGCCGGAATAGGCTGTTTAGCCGCTTTTACGAAGCCGCTGACCTCCCTGTTGGCCTGGGGAATGGCGATATTGGTTCCAGCACCCGCAACGCAGCCGCCGGGACAGGCCATACCTTCAATCAGACAGCCGTTCTTCTTGCCGGCCTTGGCCATCATCAGAATCTTCTTACATTCTGCCAGGCTTTCCGCATGCTCGATATGAACCTCCACATCAGGATAGTATTCCCGGATACATTTTTCAATGGCGCTGGCAACGCCACCGGCCACACCATAGCCCCGGCCTGCTCCTGTGGCATCCTTCATCTCATCTTCCGCCTGAATCTGGTTAAGAATAATCTCCCTGGCTTCAAACATCCCTACCAACTCTTCAAAGGTAATGACAAAATCCACATCGGAGCGTACTGTTCTTCTTGAAGCTTCCAGCTTCTTGGAGGCACAGGGGCCAATGAATACCACAGAAGCATCCGGGTGTTCCTCTTTAATCCTTCTTGCGGTAGCCACCATAGGCGTAAGAGCATTGGAAATATTGTCTATGGTTTCCGGGAAAAACTTCTTTGCCATAGCAGACCAGGAAGGACAGCAGGAGGTCAGCAAAAAGGGCTTCCCTTCAAAGCTCTCTTTCGCCCCATACAGATCGATTGCTGCCTCCTCTTCCAGACAGGACTGGAGGTACATACTCTCCATCCACTGGTCATACACCGCCTTGGACTGCTC
>JBNMJJ010000316.1:0-3008 GCA_050873745.1 Lachnospiraceae bacterium
ATCCCATAATTTGAAAGACTTAAGGTTGTATAAATCCCCATAGCAATGCAGCACACCAAAATCACAACGCTAATAATACGACTAAGTCCCATTAAAATGTGGTCTTTTAAAATATCGATAACGGAATTGATGAAAAATACTCCCGGTATGAGATATAAAATGCTTGAACCTAAAGCTACATCGGCTTCTTTTGTTAAATTTGTATCGATTCCTAAAAAAACAATCCACGATGAAATAAAGGCACAAATGATATATTGAATTCTTAAATCAATTTTAATTTTGGTTAAAATATATCTTAAGCTAAGTCCTACAAGTGTGCCTAAAAATACCAAGCAAAAGCCCCCAAAATCTCCTCCAAAAAGCCTACAAAAAGCGGCATTTCCAAGTGAGACGAGAAACAGGGTTAAGGCGTAGGGGCGCTTTTTTTGCGTGCTGATTTGATAAAAAAGTTTTTTAGCATTTTCTAATGTGTATTTTTTATCATAAATCGCCCAACTTAAAGCACTTAAATCTAAAATAAGCTTAAAATTTAAATGTGCGTGTTTGTTGGGTATGATATAAGTGCGATTAATGGAATTATCATCTTTATCGACTATATTGATAGAAAAATGATGAAAGAAAAAGTTAATATTAACCTCATAGCCGTAAATTTGTGCGATTCTTTCGACACATTTTGAAACCCTTGCTGTGTAAGTGCCTGAGCTTAACATTAGCTTTGTGTATTCTGTTAGAAAGTCGCTTAAGGCTTGAACTTGTGGCTTTTTCATCGCTTTTCTTTAGTAAAAGGTTTTTTAATTTTGATATAAATAAGACTAGCAATGAGAACAAAAAGCAAGATAAAAAGTAAAATTTGATGTAAATATTCTTTAATCAAGTCTTCATTTTCTCCTAAAAAATAGCCCAAAAATTTCAACAGCCGTTTTGCTTCAAAATATTCCGGTTCCTCTTTGCCGATTCCAAACAACAGCGGCTCGGCATAAATCTTTAACATGGCAAGCTCATACAGAGTAGCTGAATTAAACATGGCGTCTGCGCTTTCCTGATAGGGGAAAATATTTTCCTCCTCTCCCCGCCGCACAGAGCTCCACATTTCCAACGTCCGCTTGGCTGGGGTGCCTCTGGTTCTCGCATCTCTTACCATACGCCTTAACAGTCTGCCGTCGGTGGTAGGAATCCGGTTATGCTCATCCACATTCAGGCAGGTCAGCGCACTGATATAAATCTTATATTTGCTTTCTTTCGGCAAAGCATGGGACATCTTATCGTTAAGCCCGTGAATGCCCTCAATCACCAGAATATCCTCAGGCCCCAGGGTCTTATATTCTCCATGATATTCCCTGGCTCCTATTTTAAAGTTAAACCGGGGCATTTCTACGGTTTTTCCTTCCAGCAAATCACGCATATCCCGGTTAAACCGTTCTACATCAATGGCCTCCAGGCATTCAAAATTGTAATCTCCCTTCTCATCCCTGGGGGTCTGGTCACGATTCACAAAATAATCGTCCACCGCAATAGGATGGGGCTTCAGGCCATGGGTCATCAACTGTACCGACAGGCGGTGGGAAAAGGTGGTCTTGCCGGAGGAAGAAGGGCCTGCAATCATCACAAATTTTACATTTCCTCTGGAGGCAATTTCACTGGCAATTTCTGCTATTTTTCTCTCCTGTAAAGCCTCCTGCATCAGAATAACCTCCTGCAGCCTTTGCTCACAGATTGCCTTGTTCAACTCGCCTACCGTATTTACCCCAATATCCTCTGCCCAGTAGGTAGATTCCATCAGCGTATTGAACAGCTTTTCCCGGGGAGCAAAACTGCCCAGGCATTCCGGCTCCTCCATAGTAGGCAAAATCAACAACATTCCCTCTTTATAGCTTTCCAGTTCAAACTGGTTGATATAGCCTGTAGAGGGCACCATATAGCCGTAATTATAATCGTAATAGTCCTCCAGACAGTAAAGATTCACATAGGAACTGCGGCGATACCAGAACAACTGCTCCTTATCCTCCATCCCCTGCCCTGAAAAAATCTTCCTTGCCCTGTCTATGGGATAGGCTTTTTTCGTAATCGGAAGATTTTCCTCAACCATCTTTTCCATCCTGGCTTTGACCTTCTCAATCAGGGCATCATCTACCTTAAACTCTCCCTTCACCGAACAATAGTATGCCGGTCCCAGAGAAAATTCCATCTTAATCTTACCTCTTTTCGCCGGTCCAACCACATCATGGATTGCCTTTACCAAAAGCAGGGTGGCGCTTCTTACATAGGTGGAATAGCCGATTTTATCCCCTCTGGTCAAAAAATGGATTTCCGTATTATCCTTCTGTAATGTCTTATGAAGCTCTTTGATTTTATCGTCTTCAATGACCAGCACAATCCTATGGCCATAACTCTCCTGGAACTCACTTACAATCTCTTCAAAGGAGGTTCCTCTGGCATATTGTCTTTTTTCTCCATTAATCTTTACTGTAAGCATAGCTGTCTCCTTCATTCTTCTTATGGTTCACTCCTAAATACAGGTCCAGAAAGGAGCCTCTTCTTTGGCCGTCTGAATCTTGACACCGGGCAGTTCCCGCCTCAGCACTTCTTCCATATAAGAAGAAAAAATTTTCTCCAGTCCGAAATGGCCTGCATCAATCACGGCCAGGTTCTGCTCCGTGGCATCCAGCCCCTCATGGTGGCCCACATCTCCCGTCAGGAAAACCTCCGCTCCCTGGCTGATGGCCTGCTTAATGTAGCTTTTCCCCGAACCGGGCACGAGAGCGATTCTTTTTACTCGCCTGGTTCGGCTGCCAAACACCTGAAGGCTGGGCAGGGCACATTTTTCTTTGATATAAGAAGCGCATTCCTCCAAAGTCATTGTCTGGGGAAGGCTGCCTATCCGGCCTATACCCTCCACGGCAATATCATCCTGAAAGGCCACCTCCAGCACCTGGCATTTTTCCAGCCCTAGCCGCTCTGCCACTGCATCCGCCATTCCCATCACATCAAAATTGGTGTGCATGGCATAG
>JBNMJJ010000317.1:0-2996 GCA_050873745.1 Lachnospiraceae bacterium
ACAAAAATGGCGCTGACCTTTCCCGTAATCATATCGATATAGACGTCCGCCCCATACTCCTGGCCATCCATAAATTCCTGAATCATCAAATCCCGATAGAGGGAAAAAAGCACCTCCAGCTCTTCATCGGAGCTTACCTTATTAATGTGGATGCTGGCGCTTCCGGTAACAGGCTTGACAAAAACCGGGTAAGAAATCCTTCCGGCATTTTTTTCCCGGTAAAACGCTTCCTTATCCAGATAACATTTTCCGGTGGGAATGCCCAGCTTCGTCAGTTTCTCATACATGGCGTATTTATTGAAGCAGGTTTCCACAATCTCTGCATCGGAACCGATTATCCTGCTGCCCACAGCCTCAAAACGTTCTTTGTTCCTGGCCAGCAGGCTCAGCTCCGGGTCAATCAAAGAAAGTACCCCCGTAACCTTTTCCTTCTGACAAATATCCAGAATGATTTCCAGATAGTCCGGATGGGTAATCCTGGGCACCAGATAAAAGGCGTCCGCCTCATACACCGCAGGGGCCAGATTGCTGCAGTCGGTAGCAATAATCCGGTCTCCCGGCCCGCATTCCTTTTTAAAATACTGCACCACCTTATTCCGGGTGCCTGCGCTTAAAATCAAGAGATTCATTTTTCCTCCATTCCGGCCTGTTTTGCCGGAAAACTTCAGTCCTTATTCCACCTGTTCCTTTGTAGAGCCTCTGCGGTAATCATCAAAATCCGGCAGCGGCTGGGCCTCTCCCTCCAGAGTGCCGGAGCGGGTAAACACCTTTCCAATGGTCATGAAAAAAATCTTTACATCCATTCCCAGGCTGCAATGCTCAACGTATTCCAAATCATAGGCAAACCGTTCCTCCCAGTTCAGTGCGCTTCGCCCGTTTACCTGGGCAAGGCCTGTCAGTCCGGGACGGACACTGTGCCGTTTCTGTTCTTCTTTCGTATAATAGGGAAGATAGGATACCAAAAGGGGCCTGGGGCCAATCAGGCTCATATCCCCTTTAAAAATATTCCAAAGCTCCGGCAGCTCATCCAGGCTGGTGGAGCGAAGCAGCTTGCCGAAAGGGGTCATTCTCACGTTATCCGGTAACAGCTCTCCCTTTTCGTCCTTTGCATCGGTCATGGTACGAAACTTGCAGAGGGTAAAAATCTTTCCATCCTTCCCCGGCCGTTTCTGATGAAAAATCACCGGGCTTCCAAGCCTGGTCCGCACCAGAAGGGCAACCACCCCCAAAACAGGAGAAAGCAAAAGAAGGGCCAGTCCCGACAGAAGAACATCCAGTATACGTTTTATCCCGTTTTTATACATCAAACTCCTCCCTAATGCCGGTCAAAGCATTTCCGCACAACGCCGATGATGTTTGCCATATCCTCCGGTGTATTCTTTATGTCGCTGGGCAGGCACAGGCCCCGGTTAAAAATATCTTCTCCTACACTGATTTTTCCCGGCTTTACGGAAATAAAATCATATTTTTCAAAAACCGGCTGCAGGTGCATAGGTTTCCAGATGGGCCTGGCCTCCATGTTGCAGGCCTCCAAAGCATCCATAACCTGATTGGGCGTTACCGGGGAAGTTTCTGCAATGGTTATGCAGGACAGCCAGTTATTGGCATCCCCTTCTGGATTCATGGGGTTCATGGTAATCTCGCAAATATCCTCAAAGACCTCCTTATACTGAGCGTATATTTTTTTCTTTAAGGCTTTATGTTCTTCCAGGTGCATTAACTGGCCTCTTCCGATACCGGCTACAATGTTGGACATCCGGTAATTATGACCGATTTGGGAGTGTTGATAATGTCTGGCTGCATCTCTGGCCTGGGTGGACAAAAATCTGGCCCTGGCTATGGCCTCTTCATCCTCAGATACCAGCATGCCGCCCCCGGAGGTGGTGATAATCTTGTTTCCATTAAAAGAGTAAATACCGAACTTTCCAAAGGTTCCGGTCTGCTTTCCTTCATAAGTGGAGCTTAAGGACTCCGCCGCATCCTCAATCAATGGGACATTATGCTGTTTACAAATTTCCTGAATTTCAGAAAGTTTTGCCGGTGTCCCGTAAAGATGTACACAGATAACCGCTTTCACCTCAGGATATAAGGTAAATGCCTTTTCCAATGCTTTGGGACACATATTCCAGGTGTCCTCCTCACTGTCAATCAAGACGGGAACGGCTTTCTCATAGCAGATTGGGTTTACCGTAGCAGAGAAGGTCAAATCGGACACGAAAACCACATCCCCCGGCTGTAAATCCAACAGCTTCAGGCTTAGATGAATGGCTGCCGTACCTGCGCTTAAGGCCGCTGCCGCTTTTGTCCCCGTATAAGTACACATTTCTTCCTCCAGCCGATTGACATTAGGGCCTAAAGGAGCCACCCAGTTAGTGTCAAAGGCCTCCTGTACAAATTTTCTCTCCTCTTCATGAATGGTAGGGGATGAAAGATAAATCCGTTTCTTTTCCATAGTTGTATTTCCTCCTATTGTCCGTCCCTAATCTGGTAAGTAGGTACAATTTCCTTAATCAGCTTACGAATATCCGCACTTTCGTTTTTCGACTCTTCCTTCAGCTTTTTTAGCTGGACGAAGAAACTCATTTCATCAATTTCAATGGGCTTTCCGATGTGAATCATCTTATTATCCGTATCCCGCATACCTTCCTCGTCCATCAGAAGCTCCTCGTATAATTTTTCCCCGGGACGAAGGCCGGTAAACTCAATCTGAATATCTTCACCCACCTTATAGCCGGATAAACGAATCAGGTTTTTTGCCAAATCCAGAATTTTTACCGGCTCACCCATGTCCAGGACGAAAATCTCTCCGCCTTTGGCATAGGCGCCTGCCTGCAGCACCAGCGACACCGCTTCGGGAATCGTCATAAAGTAACGGATAATATCCGGGTGGGTAACGGTTACCGGGCCTCCCTGCTGAATCTGCTTCTTAAACAGAGGGATAACGCTGCCGTTGCTGCCCAGCACGTTGCCAAAACGTACTGCCACAAATTCTGTAT
>JBNMJJ010000318.1:0-2983 GCA_050873745.1 Lachnospiraceae bacterium
GAGGCCATTGAGGAGGCTTCCAGAGAAAATGTCCCTGCCAACCACGGTGTGTATTTTGAGCGCTATCTGTCACGCTTGCTATAGTGGAACTTCAAGAGCTCACACCAGAGGGCACAGAAGAAAAAAACGGGGATTTGCGCCAGTTACAATCTCTGTGTTTAAAACGCTGTCAAAGGCAGCAGAATGAGAGGTAAAGAGAAAAATGAAGACAAAAATAAAGGAACATCAGACAGTGCAAGTAAAAGAAGGCGATAAATTAAGATATATGACCACAGCGGGGATAATGGCGGCTCTGATTGCGTTGATGACCGCTTACATCTGCCATGTGCCGGTAGGAGCTAACGGGGGATACGTCCATTTTGGAGATTCCCTGATTTATCTGGCGGCAGTCCTGCTTCCTACGCCCTATGCCCTGGCAGCGGCAGCTATCGGAGGAGGACTGGCAGATTTGCTGACTGCACCCCTGTGGGCTCCGGCGACCATTCTCATTAAGATGCTGATTACTATTCCTTTCAGCAATAAGTCGAAGAAAATTGTTACGCCGAGAAATGTAGCGGCAACGGTAATCGCCTACTTTATTTCGGGAACGGGTTATTTTCTTGCGGAGTATATCCTGTTCGGCAGTTGGAGCGTTTTTTTGGTGTCCATGTCCCAGAGTCTGGTGCAGTCCGGCGGCAGCGCCGTGTTTTTTATCATTTTCGGTCTTGCTCTGGATAAGGTAAATGTAAAAAATAAATATTTTGGAGGATAAAATGGCAGAAATTATTTATACCTATAATAATCAGGTTTACGCAAATATTACCAATATATGTAATTGTAACTGTGAGTTCTGTGTCCGCTCTCTTCATGATGCCGTGGGGGAGGCAACCAACCTTTGGATGAAAGGAGACCCTGCTCTGGAAGAAATTAAGCAGGCTATGGATGAATTTGATTTTACCGGATATGAGGAACTGGTATTCTGCGGCTATGGCGAACCTACCTGTAAACTGGAGAATCTTCTTGCTGCGGCAGCCTATGCCAGGGAAAAATACGGGTTAAGAATCCGGCTGAACACCAATGGACTGGCTAACCGCTATCATGGACGGAATGTGGTGCCTGAGCTGGCAAAGGTGATTGACCGGGTATCTATCAGCCTGAATGCCCCGGATGCCCAGAAGTATCAGAAGATTGTTAAGCCGATTCATGACAACGCCTTTCAGGATATGCTGGCCTTTGCGGATTTAGCTAAGGAGGCATTTAAAGATACTCAGCTTTCCATCGTGGACGTACTTCCCCAGGAAGAAATTGAGGCCTGCCAGAAGATAGCGGATGAGCATGGAATTCATCTTCGTATTCGTGAGTTTACTTAAGATGGGAAAGAAAAAAGGAAAGAGTCTTCTTTGAACACGGTAAAAACAGCGGTGGCAGCCCTGGGGGCCATCCTTCTGGCAGAACTGCCGGGCTATGGCCTGGCAGTTTTTTTGTCCGCCAGGCTGTATTTATTTTTGTCTGTCAGAAATTTTGCTGGTACAGCGCTATGGCAATAGATTCCGCACTTATTTCCCATTTTTTCACTTTGCTGTATTGAGGAGTTTTTAACAATTAAAAGAGAATTTGTGCAAAAACAATAATATATTCACTGTAACAATGGCTATAAATTTGGAAGAAAAATACTATTCTAAAAACCATATCCTGTGATACAATTAGTTCGGACTACTTTATGAGAAAGCTGAGGAAGTACAATGAGAAAAAGAGGTATTATTTTACTGGCAGAGCTGGTTCTCGGGCTTTTGATAGTAAGCTGTCTGGTCATGTACTATGGAAGCAACGAAGCAGTGGAAACAGTGGGAGGCTTGAGAAAGAGCGATTCGCAGGGAAGCAGGATAAGTGAAAAAATAAAGACGGGCTTTGACGAAATCATGGAGGAAATCATCGCTAACCGGAAGCCGACGGTAGTGATTGATGCAGGACATGGAGGCAATCAGCCCGGCTGTGTGGTGGGAAGAACCATGGAGAAGGACATTAATCTGCTGATAGCCCTGGCCTTGAAGGAAGAATTGGAGGAAAGGGGCATAGGGGTAATCATGACCAGAACCGGTGATATAGATATTTCACTGACCAACAGAACAAACTTTGCCCAACCCCTTTTTGCAGATTATTTTGTAAGCATACATTGTAATGCCTATACCGCAGACCGGAGTATACGGGGATTTCAATGCTTTTATTTCCGGTCGGAGCAGGGAAAAAAGCTGTCCGATGAGATTACGGGGCTGGTGAAGGCACAGGGAATCAAAATTCGTAAGGCCCAGGAGACCGGTTTTCAGGTATTGAGGGAGTCGGGTGTTCCTGCTATTCTGATTGAAACCGGATATTTGACCAATTCCAGTGAGAGAAAAGCCTTATTGTCAAAGGATTATCAAAGAAATATGGCTGTCCTGATTGCAGAAGGAATTGACAAAGTCCTGCAAAGCTAAGAGGAAAGCAAATGGTTATCCAAGCGTGAGGAAAAGAGGTAATTTATGACCCTGCAGCAGTTGAGATATGCCGTTACGATTGCGGATTGCAAGTCCATCAATAAAGCGGCCACAGAATTATTTATCACCCAGCCCAGCCTTTCCAACACCATTAAGGATTTGGAGGAGGAGATTCACATCAGAATCTTCGACCGCTCCAACAGGGGAATCATTATCACTCCTGAGGGAGAGGAGTTTCTGGGCTATGCCAGGCAGATGCTGGACCATTATCGCCTGATAGAAGAGCGGTTTGTGGAAAATGCCACCTTTAAGAAAAAGTTCAGCGTTTCCACCCAGCATTATACCTTTGCGGTGGCGGCCTTTATTGAACTGGCCAGGAAGTTTGGCATGGAGGAGTATGAATTTTCCATTTATGAAACCAAGACCAGGGACGTGATTGCCAATGTACGGACCCATAAGAGTGAAATCGGAATCCTGTATAAGAATGATTTTAACGATAAGTTTATTTCCAAAATTTTACGTGATAACGA
>JBNMJJ010000319.1:0-2944 GCA_050873745.1 Lachnospiraceae bacterium
CTGTTTCTGTATCCGCTCCCTCCAGTTCGCTCAAAAATTCTTTTGACAGCCGCCCCCAGCCCTGGTATTCCAGGCGAAGGATTTTTTTCATCTGCTCTTTACTGATTTCTTCTTCGGAATAGTTCTGCCGGATAATCCGCTTTACCATCTGGTCTTCATCACCATATACGGTAATCCACAGGATAATATCCTCTATCATCTGCTTTGTCTGGTAAGCATCCACTTTCTCACCAAATATCTTCCGAAAGTCATGATAAGAAGCCAGACTCGACTTAATCGTTATATCAATGCCGGAAATTTGCTCCTGCTTTATTTCCACTCCCTCAGATTTAAGAAAGTCCAGAATGTCTTTTCTCTTTACATTCTTTTTCTTTTTAAAAAGTGTATCAAACATAGCTTGTTTCAACTGAATATCCAGTTTCTCTGTACCTAATTTGATATTATTAATCTCATTCCAGACCATGTATTCCGAATAAAGCAGTGAATTTTTCGCAAGCACGTCCTTTCCAATCAAATATGTACATTTATTGGTCATACGGCGGATAAATCTCTCCCCTGATTGGTCAAAGTCAATCTTATCCCGTATGTTCCACGGCTTGATTACTCCCTCCTCTTTCCGTACAGCCCACGCATTTTTATTTTCATTGGTATTCAGCGGCCCTACATAATAGGGAACACGGAATTTAAAGACAGAGATTATCTTTTCTGTTACACTCACTCCACTTTCGTCTTCCTGTCCAAGAAACGGCAAGTAGGACCGAGCATTTTCCAATATTTTTTCCAACTCTATTTCATTTACCTGATAGGGGATTACCCCATTATCTTTTGTCACTTGAAGGGGCAGAAAAGATTCTCCATCCAATTCCTTTAATATGTAGGCTATTGTTTCATCCTGAGAATCCTGATAATACATACTGATGATTTTCTTAATCCTTTTTTTCAAATCATCATAGCTGCATTTTCCCACTTTTTTCTTTTTTCCATTTTGTATGGTATAGCCAATATAAGCACAGTAATTATCTTTCTCCTCTTTCTGAAAGAAGCCTCTATACATATCTCTGTCTGCCGCTTTACACACTTCTTTCAATATGTTCAAATCCTTCCTGTGCTTGTCATAAGCGGCTGTCTTTGCCACAGATAAATAGGAACTTCCTTCGTATTCTCCTCCTTTCAAAATGTCCGCAAGAATCGACCAGTCGTATACCGCCTTTATGGTATCCACAACAACACAACGCTCCTGAAGCACAGGTTCAATCTGTGCCCGTAACTCCTCATACGCTTCCCCGGCAAAACAGATGGAGGCTTTCTCCGCCTCTTTCAATGCAGCATCATCGAACAAATCTGCCAGTTTAACGGTCAGGCCGCACATTAATCCAATCACCGCTTTTAACTGCCGGTCCGTCTTGCTGCATTGAAGCAATTTCATTGCTTCTGCGTTTTTGTCCTTTTTACTCCGCTTTTTGTCTTTTAACACTTCTGCCAGTTCCTGTTCAGACAAACATTCCAGCTCTATGTCCAGTTCATTAGACAGCGTCTGGCTGAATTTTTCAAAGGCAGCCAAAAAAGACGTAGCATTCTCCACAGAGCCCGGAAACAAAAAATGTCCTCTGTGTTTGACCAGATGGTGCAGTGCAAGATATACCAGTCTGACATCAAAAGGTCCTTCTTCCGTTATCAATGCTTTTCTGAGATGGTAAATAGTTGGATAATCTCTATAAAAATCTACGTCTGTGTACGTTTCATCACAAAATAAAGAATAAATCTGCCTTTCTGTTTTATCTTCCGGCCAAAGCATACTGTCCTTCATCCGCTGATAAAATCCCGAATCCACTTTACAGATTTCCTCTGCGAACAATTCCTGCAAAAGCTCAATTCTCCATTTCCTTCTTTGCAGCCTTCTTCTGTTTGTTCTCAACACCCTGCGGCCTTCTGCGGTATTCGCTGCTTCAAACAGCCGACTGCCCCACATCGCTCTTTTCCGAAAATCCAATACATGATACTCTTCATCCGTCACTGCATAACCTACGGAATCCGTTCCTACATCGAGACCAAGATAATACTTTCCTTCATAACTTCCCATTGCCATTCTTCCCCTTTGCTTTAGTTTATTGAAAAATACCTTCTTCTTCTGCCATATTTTTATTGACAGTTCCTTTTCCTTCTTTTATACTGAATATAACTCAGATGATGACCACCATATGAGTTTACACTACAAGTTCAAATAAAAATTTATTCTAATCGTTCTTCGGAACCATCCCACAGGTGTGGGATTTTTTATGCTCATTTTTATTTTTCCCCTGCCAATATTCTCCATAAAAATCCCCCTTTCTACTGTCTATGATATAATTATTATCATCATAGCACAGAAAGGGGGATAAGTCGATAACCTTACTTTCCGGTTTTTTATTCATTTAACTATAAAATACAGCGTAAGAAAGAACCGCCTTTTTCCCTCCTACTCTTCCTCCGAAATCTCCGCCTTTACCGACAGGCGAAAGAAAATCAAACCGATAATGAAAAGGACGGCTATTGTTCCTACCCCCTTATTCATGCTTCCGGTCACCTGGGACACCGCACTGACCAAAGCGGTTCCCATAAAGGCTGCGCCTTTTCCGCAAATATCCATCAAGCCAAAGTATTCACCCGCCTGTGACGCCGGAATAATCTTGGTAAAATAAGAGCGGGACAGAGCCTGTATTCCTCCCTGGAACATTCCCACCAAAACCGCCAGCGTGAAGAACTGCACCTGATTCGTTAAAAAATAAGCGAATATGGCAATACCGAAATAAGCCACAATACATACCGTAATCAGCTTGTCCGCAGAATACTTTCCTGCCAGCCGCCCAAATAAAATCGCAAAAGGAAAGGCCACAATCTGAGTAACCAAAAGGGCTAAGAGCAATCCTGTAGCATCAAGCCCCAGAGCGGAACCATAGGCTGTAGC
>JBNMJJ010000320.1:0-2944 GCA_050873745.1 Lachnospiraceae bacterium
GACATAGCCTCATGGCTTCCCCTGGAATATGATTTGCAGCTAACCTATGGCGGCAGGGAAGTGCAGTTTTCCCCCTACCTGGTGAAATTAAAAGAATATCTTAATGAACAGACCAGGGAAAAAATACAAAAATCACAAAATTTAAACAACTAATTTTCCTAACCCATGTTATAATAAAAAAGTAAAAATAAAACAGTTTAAGGGGAACTTATAGAGCTTACGGCAGAGGGCAAATCGTGGAGGATAAATTGCATGGATTCTATTTTATTGAACCGGGCAAATATTTCGGAAGAAGAAAAAATAAATATGCTGAGGGACATGACCGGCCGAAAGCTGGATGGTACGGTGGACTATTCGGCTGTCAGTAACACTGCCTTGATGGAAATGGCCAAAAGGGAGAGAGCAAAGCAGGAAATGCTGGCCTATATGATGCAGTGCATAAGTGAGGAGTACGGATTGACCGATACAGGAAAAATACTGCTGAAATGGGAAGAGTACAAGGCAAAGCACAATCTAAAGATTAAGGAGCATATTCCCTATGAATGATATGTTTTATAAAATTGAATATTGCCTGAAATACAAAGATGAAACCGTATTCAAATTCAACATTAAAAATAAGAGCCTGACTATGATTAACGAAAATCTGCTGCCTCTGTCCCTTCTGAATAAGCCCCGGGACTATTCTCTGGTGCAGAAGTTTGTGGCGGACAGGATTCTGATGTTAAACAGAGAATACTGTAAGGAACTTTTAATCGCCTGCGGTATTGAAGACCAGAACGATACCAATATCTGTATTATGTGCAAGGGCTTAAGCTTCAGGGATAATTATTGGATAAGCAGAAGCAAAAGCAAGGAAACCTGGGCCAACGTGAACCTGTATCAGAATGAATTTTCCCTTAATATTTCCAAGGTAGCTTTAACCGGAAGTATGAAGGACAGCACCATAAACGATATGCTGGGGGATAAGATTTTTACCGGGGAGCTGACCAATAAGGGAACCAGAGCGAAGTGCTATTATCGGATGAACAATAAATTGTTTTTGTTTAAACATGAAACCAGAGAAGAAATCATGTCCGAAATGGTGACTTCTTTCATTGCGGATGCCCTGAATGTGCCCTGTTCTACCTATAGGAACTTTAATCTGTTTGATAAAGAATGCTCCGTATGTGAGATTTTTACTTCGGAAGAAAGGGAGCTGATTCCCTGCAGAGACGTATTGTCCCATTTTAATACGAGTACCATGAATTATACGGGACAGTGCTATCAGGCATTTATGACCATTGACCCCAAGAACTTCGTCAAAATGCAGCTTTTGGATTATGTGACGTTGAATACCGACCGAAACAGGGACAATTTTGGGCTGCTAAGCTACAACAGAAGTATAATCGGCCTGTATCCGCTGTTCGACCACGATTCCTGCTTCAAAGGGGTGAGTACCAAGGGGGTATATTTTCCTACTGGAATGACCTTTGCAAAATCACTGCAGCTATTGAAGACTACATACAGCAGCCAATACCAGATGGTGTCCAGCGACATCGCCAAATTTAAAAACATCGTTTCCACAGAGGAATTTAAGGAGCTTTTCCTGAAATACAAGTCATCTATTGACTATTACAGTATGCTGGGAAGGGTTAATCACTTATAAATAAGGTAAGGGCGAAGCTGCCGTCAGCCATAATAAGGAAGTATAAAGTAAATGAAAGAAACCATACGTTTATTCGACCAGGACGGGTATGCAACAGAGTTTAAGGCCCGGGTGCTTTCCTGTAAAGAGGTGGAAGGAAAATTTGAAATCGTTTTGGATAAGACCCTGTTTTTTCCCGAGGAAGGGGGCCAGAGCCCGGATAAGGGACGTCTGGGCGGTACAGAGGTTCTGGATGTACAGATTCGGGAAGGGATAATCTATCATACTGCTGCCTGCCCGCTTTTGGAAGGTCAGGAGGTTATAGGAAAAATCTGCTGGGAGCATCGCTTTTTTAATATGCAGCAGCATAGCGGCGAACATATTTTCTCGGGAACCGTACATCGGAAGTTCGGACTGAACAATGTGGGCTTCCATTTAAGCGACCAGACGGTCACTATGGATTTCGACGGAGTATTAACCGGGGAAGAGCTGGAGACAGTAGAGTGGGAAGTAAACCGGGCGATAACTAAGAATATCGAGGTTCAGGTAAGCTATCCCACAAAAGAAGAGTTACAGACTTTGGACTACCGCAGTAAAATCGAGATAGAAGGCCAGGTGAGAATCATTACCATTCCGGGCTATGATGTCTGTGCCTGCTGTGCCCCCCATGTCAGACGTACCGGAGAAATCGGTCTTGTAAAAGTCATGAGCGTGCAGAACCATAAGGGTGGCATCAGGGTCAGTATTCTCTGCGGTTTCAGGGCTTTGCAGGCTTTTAGGGAAAAAAACAGAATCGTTTCGGCCCTGACCAATTCTCTAAGCACCCATCAGGAGGCATTGCCGGGGCAGGTGGACAAGCTGAAAGAAACCCTGTATTCCCTGAAGCTTCAGTTGGCCCAGGCCAAACAAAAGCTGCTGGAATGCCGTCTGGCAGATATTCCCGCAGACGAAAAGAACGTGGTTCTGTTTGAAGCTGAGCTGGAATCCAAAGTAGTGCGGAATACCGTTAATAATTTAATGGAACGGCACCGGGGAATCTGCGGTATTTTTGTAAAAAAAGAAGAGGGAGGCTACCAGTTCATTCTGGGAAGTAAAAATGCAGACTGCCGGGAAATTGCCCTTCTTCTCAAAGAAAAACTGGGAGCCAGGGGAGGCGGAAGCAGAACCATGATTCAAGGCTCTGTGGAGGCCGAAGAAGAAGAGATAAAGCATTTACTGGAAAATAGCTGTCCGTTTTAATGGACGGCTATTTTTGTGCATAATTTGGGAGGACGCAGGAAGGTATCAGGGAGGGGACACAGGAAATTTCTGCCTACCGGA
>JBNMJJ010000321.1:0-2910 GCA_050873745.1 Lachnospiraceae bacterium
CGTTTAGGTTTTTGTTCTCACAAAAATTTCTTCTTCAAGAATTTTCGAGATTGCATTACTGTTTATTTGTCAAGGTTCGGTTAAGCCCTTGGGCTTAAGCGCTGTGTGTTAAGGTGTGTTCCCTTGTGACAGCTTAATCATACTACCACAGCCTTTTTCCTTTGTCAACATTATTTTGAAACTTTTTTGAAAATTTTTCCAAGGTTTTATTTCAGCCCGCCGCTGCGCCTGTGTTTTCCAGGCGATTCCGCTAACTTTCCTGGGGTTTCTTCTTATCGGCCGACGGTATTTTCTGCTGTTTTGTTATCATCAGCCAATGCTGTGCCGCCAGCTCTGGCTAAATCATCATCGCCCTGCCTAAATAATGTATGACGAAGGGGTACAGTTTGATACCTATATTTTTCTTAATTTTATCTGTTCTTTACAATGCAGCTATAATTTTTGCCAGATAATTGTATTTGTACAGCCAGAATAAAATGATGCTATTGGCTGTATCCTGGTGAATCACGCTGCCCAGACCGCCAAAAAGTCCGGCCCCTGCAAGAACATACACCAGCCAGACGATTAAAACTCCCTCTCCCAGCCCCACAGCCAGCCCCAGAATCCGGTCCAGCAGGTGAAAAACCGGTAGCTTGGAAAGAAGTTTTACGGATTTCAGGACAAAGCGGACGATGCCGTAAACAAAACCAATCAGCACCAATATAATAACGGAATAAATTGTATTTCTGGTTTCATTGGTTCTCAGGCTGCTGTAGAGCATAATAATCAAAGAAATCACAAACAGGGTAACTGCCCAGGCAATCAGTCCGGAAATTTCCTTCGTCATTCCTCTGCGGTAACCCCGCAGACAAAATGAAACGAGTAGTAAAAGGGTTATCATTAAGGTAATATTCATCTTTTTTCTCCATTATTAATTTAACTCTATCAAATCTATAGAATCTGTGGTCACCATGATAAAACGCTTATTTTTGTCTGCCGGGACCAGAGAGCTTACATTTTTGGCAAAGTTTCCTTTGTATTTTTGTCTGCCGGACATACTGTACATAATACATTCATTTTCGTTATAAATCATGATATAATTTTTTTCCAGCAAAATATTCTGAAATTCCAAATCAATTTTCTGGCTCAGAACCGAATTTCCTTTTTTATCGTAAACATCCATTCGATAGAGGCTGGCGCCTGTAGTGTCTAGATAAATCAGGGCCACATGGTCATTTCCTGCATATACTCCCTGAATTTCCTCGCTCAGAAGTTTTTCCGCCACACTGACCGGCTTTTCTCCTCCGCTGTAAAAACTGATTCGGCTGTCTCCCACAGCAAAGGCTGCATCCTTTCCCAAAAATCCTACATAGGGAACCACCGTGTTTGCATAGTCATTTCCGCTTACCAGGCGGTCCACGTTATTCTGTCCAATATCGGAAAAGTTGTAAAAGGCAACGCTGGATTTCATGCTTCCGCTGTCTACATATAAATAGGAGACCATCATTACTTCTCCATTGTCAGACAGGGCCAGCGCAATCGGATACCCATTCTGGCTCATTCGGGACTCCGATTTCACCAGTTCTTTTCCCGCTGCATTGTATACGTTAAGGCGGGTCAGTTTGCTGTCCTCCAAAACGGCTGCCACTATACCGGTTTTGGAAACGCAAAAATCCCGGATGGGCAGATTGGTATTGATTTCACCCACTTTTCCTTTTTCATCCATAACATAAATAATATTTCCTCTGTAATCTCCTACTGCCACCGCATTTTCATTGATATGAACGATAGGCTTCTGCATCTGATAGGTTTCATTCCAAATAATATTTCCTCTGGCATCCATACTGCTGATGCCATCTTTACTGTAGGTAACAATTCTGCCGTTGTGATTGAGAAAGGAGCTGTCACTTGCACCGCTTCTTGTTGTTGTACTGATTTGTGAATAAGTGGTATATACTAAATTATCCCAGTAAAAATAAGCAAAGCCAGCGATAAGAAGGAGAATAATAATACTTATGCCCGTTTTGAGAAAACGGGCCCTCCGATGCTTTTTTATTTTTTCTTCAAATTCCATTTTATTATCTGAATTTCCTTTTCGGGGAACAAATTGTTTAATTTGAGCCATAGCTACCTCTGTCTTTGGTGCAATAAAGATTTTTACGGTGGTACATTATACCATACTTTCATCATGGAAGGTAGAGTTTTTGTCCCGGAGCAATATAATCTTCGTTTTTGATATTGTTGTGTTCGCAGATTTCCTTCATCTTTTCCAGGGAGCCATAGCGGGTCTTGCAGATTTTTACCAGGGTATCTCCTTCCTGGACGATATAGCTTTCGTAGTTGGTTTCTTCCTTTTCCTCCGGGGGAGCCTCCACAGAGGATACCTGTTCAGAAATCACCTCCTGGGCAGCTTCCGATTCCCCCACAGCCGCTGTCTCGCCGGATACTGCGGCGGTCTGGGATGCCTCGCCGGATAGCTGGGATTCCCCATCGGTTACCATAGATTCCTGCGGCGTTTCCTCTGCTGCCCCTGCCTGTGTATCCATTACAGCAGAGGGATTTTCCTCCGCAGCCGCTTCACTGACCGTCGTTTCCCCGCCAATTCTCTGCTCTTCTACAATAAAATCTTCCTCTTCGTTCTTTTCTTCCGTGGAGTTCATGGTCTGCAAAACCATTTGTTTAAAGGCTGCCAGCTTACGGTACCCATTTCCTCCGCTGACGGCTGTTCCCAGAAGTAAAATCACTGCCGCACAGCCTGCATAAAAAATCAGACTGCCAAAGTCCAGGCTCTTTTTTTCCCGCTTAAAGCTGTTTGAAGGCAGAACGAGTTTTTCCCGGATAGGAAGTCTTTTCCCTGAAAATTCTCTGGAGGGCTTGTTTTTCATCCGCTCCTCCTCTTTTTCTCCCACGCTGGTATCCACCAGATATTCC
>JBNMJJ010000322.1:0-2900 GCA_050873745.1 Lachnospiraceae bacterium
ATTTTGGCCTCCCCTGTTTTAGCCCGGTCATTAAAGATACGCAGAATAAGGGTGGTGCGGTCCAGAATGACGGCATCCAGCTCTTTGCTTAAATTACGCACCTGAACGGGAGAAAGAGGGTTGTCAAAGATAACCGTATCTGCCTCATACATAGCCAGGCTTTCCTGCACCTCCTGCAGTTTGCCGCTGCCAATATAGAGAGCCGTATTGGGGGTGGACAGATTCTGAGTGTGGATACATACCACCTCTATATGGCAGGCTCGTGCCAAATCCTTCAACTCTTTCATGGAATGGTCAAAGGTGGAATCGTTATTCAGATTTACGCCCACCAGAAGGGCACGATCCTGTCCGGTTTCATTTTCGAACAATGGAGATTTTCTCCCGGTTTCATTCTCGCTCAATAGAAATTTCCTCCTGCAATTTTTCTTCGTAGGCTTTCTTTTTTCGTCGGTACTCTTCCATGGATAAAGGCTTAAATAAAGTTTTTCTGGCAATAAAGCAGACTAGCTGCGCTGCAAGCAGACCGGAAAATATGCCTATGCTGTCGATGCCCACGTCCCTTAAGGAGGCTACCCGACCTGCCACGAGGGATTGATGGTACTCATCCAGAAAAGCAAACAGGACGCAGAATACCCCTCCGGTAAGATAGAGAAAAAAGCCCCTTATCCGGTACACATAGAGGGGGAAAGAGACGGTGATAGCCAGGACAAAATATACACCCACATGGGCCAGCTTCCTCACCAGCGGATGCACCTGCACAATCAGTGTGCTTAAAATTTCATTGGAATATCCCTTGCTCAACAGTTTGTTGTAAGCCAGAACCAGTTTTTTGCTGGTTTCCAAACTCAAAGTCCCTGACGCTTCTCCGGTCTGTGCAGAAAAAGAATAAATCACATACATCACCACAAGGGCCGGAAGGAAGGACAGGGGCTTTAAAAGATAGCGCAAGGTTTTTTTCAAAAACAATGCAAAATAATTCATAAAATTTCCTTGATTACTTATCAATTAACCGAATTTCTGTTTCGATGGCTTCAGGGATTGGCTTGCCCTGAGCAGTATACTTTTGCACCACTTTATTCAAATGGAACAGACGCTGTTTCTTCTTAATGCCGTACTGCTGAAGAGACTCGGTAAAGGCACCGTTGGTTACCAGATTGTCGCAAATTTTCTGGGTAAAAGGACAGTAGGTGGAAAAAATCTGGCGGGCAATCTTGTTCAGCTTCACCGTACCCCTGGATTCGGATAATACCCAGTTGGTATAGTCCGCAATAAACATATTCTTATAGCTGTTGCGGGCACGCTGGAGAGACTGCTTAACCTTTTCCTTGGCTTCCTGGGACAGGTCTCTGTTCTTGCTGTAGAACATAACATAATCATAGTAATCGCTGGTAAGGGAGTGCTCGGTAACGTCGTTCCAACGCATACCCTGTACACGGCGGCACAGCTCCCAACGGAAGTCGCCAATCATCTGTATCAGTGATTTTTCCAGATTTTCCATGTGGAAAGCGGAAAGCATCATACGGCCGGGGGTGGAACGCTGCATTCCCTCAATTTCCTGCCAGCAGATACCGGAGCAGCCCACGTTGGGCATAAGGACAAAGTCCGGTCTTACGTCGATATTCACATTTTCCTTCAGGTTGACCTTTTCATCGGTGAAAAGGAAGGAACGGTAAAAGGCAGAAAAGTCAACGTCCAGAACCTTATCCAGCGCCTGATTCAGCTTATAGGGAGTAACCAGGGCGGACTCCAGACTCTTAACCACGTCTCCTTCAATAAAAATAGGACAGTAGGTTTTGAAATGCCCGTTGGTCACCTTGTTTACTACAGGGAACATATTTTCCAGCTCATACATCACCTTGCCAAAGGTATCGTCCTGCATGGTCTGGGCGGTTGCCGCATCAATTTTGTTCTGTGCCCTGAGGGTATTGACATAAGCGATGTAATCCTGTGACAGCTCATTACGGCTGGGCTGCTTGTCACCCCGGGAAATAGCGCTTACCCATTCATACAGGGTATAGATGCCGTTGGCAGGGTCGCCCTGATAATTGGGAGCAATGGAATACAGATAAGCTGCATTGTCAATTCCCGCCAGCTCCAAATCCACATAACCGAAGTTTAAAAACATTTTCACCACCAGCGGCGGAGTAGGGTCCTTGAGGGCAATCTGGAAGGTCTCCGCATAAATGATATTGAAGAGACGGGTAAGCTGCTTGCGGATGTATTCGGCATCCTTGTCCAGGGAGTTTTTATCCGGCAGTTCCTTGTACTGTTCGATAAACTTTCTGAATTCGGCACAGGCTGCATTGGCGGAATCCGCATATTCCAGAATAATATCCAGAGAGTGGGCCAGCTTTTCCTGAATCTGGGTAAGAGACTCTTCGGAGGCCATTTCGTAAGAATGGTCTCTCTTCAGATTCTTCTCGTACTCCTGTACACGGGTGGCGGCCAGTTCTTTGTCTATAGCCGGATGTCTCTGGATGAGAGTCAGCATCTTCTTCATCCTGTCTTCCAGAGGGGGGATGTCCTTGTTGGCATTTTTGGCCCTGAAGACTAAATCGGTATACAGGTCGAATAAATCCAGATAGTTTTCATTTAACAGGATATGAGAAACTTCTTCCAAATATTCTTGAATATCCCGGCAAGTATACATCAGGGTGTGAATATCTCTGGTACTGCGTACTAAAAGCCCCATAACCAGGTAGGGATTGGTGAAAATAGGGTTTTTTTCCAATACGGGAGCCTTCAGGGCCAGATAGCAGTCCTCCAGCCAGAAGTCAGGAGCTTCCTGTTGGAAGGAAAAAGGCTGCAGCTTATCTCTGTTGGACAGGTTCTTCACCGGAAGCTTATAAAGCTGGCACAGTTTCTGATAATCATCTGTAGCGGTAAGGATGTATTGATAC
>JBNMJJ010000323.1:0-2892 GCA_050873745.1 Lachnospiraceae bacterium
CCTTTATCGTACTGGTAGGTACGCCCACAGGCAGCCTCCTTCAGGCACAAGCCGGTTTCGTTTTCCTCCAGAGCCAGCCGTTTGCTGCCCCCTCTTCGGTTCCGGTATCCCTCCCTGGTCTTTAAAAAGGTTTCCGTATGGTTATCCGGCAAAAGAACCTCTATCCGGTCGTCGTAGAGGATGGCCTGGCTGAACAGGCTTAAGGTCCATCCCCTTCCCACGGGGGAATCCTCTTCACAAAGAAGGGATTCGTAAAGCCGTTCTACCATCACCCTCCCTGTCACATCATTAATCACAAAGTCGCACTGTTCGATAAGGTAGCTTCCCGTCACCATGTCAATGGGATCACCGTTCTTACAGCGGTTGGCCGAATACCCATCCAGCTTTGCCCGAATCCTTTCCTTTACCCTGTCCGTTGTCTCCCTGGCTTTTTGTACCCTTTCTTTTCTGGCCTCCTTACGGGCCCTGCGGTCCTGTTCCCGCTCTCCTCTCGTTTTAAACCGTTCCCTGCCATCCTTATCTTTCACCTTATTGCCTTCCAGTTTTCCCTTGCCAACCTCCGTAGCTGCCTGCACCAGGCTGGCCACATCCTGGCGGCACTCCGGGTCCCTTAAGTCAAGCTTTCCGCTGACCAAAGTGGCAAGCACATCATAACCCGCCATTCCTGTACTCAGCACCAGGTTCAGGTTTTCTGCACCGGAGGCCAAAAGCTGCACCATCTCCACTGCCTTCCCCACTGCCTTTCCGATTTTCCCTGCTTTTGCCGTAACCTTTGCCGCAATCCCCGGTGCGGCGGCGGTATTGGCTCCGGGAAGCAAAGACAGGAGGGTCTGGCCTGCCGACGCTGCCGCCCCCAGATAGTCTCCCCGGCCAAAAGAGATTCCCGCATTCAGCAGATTGGCTGCCGTGGCCACCCCCGGCACAGGCAGGGTGCCCACAATGTCCAGGGCGCACTGGGTAAGGTCTAACACCATATCCCGCCAGGTGTAATTCGCATCCTCCAGATGGGTATAGGTATAGCTTCGGTCAGTTCCCAGCTGCATATAGGCCTGGCTTTTGATCTGAATGACTCCTCCCCCAAATATAAGGCAGCTGTCTCCTGCCTGAATCACCAGACGCTCTAACCCCATCACCAGGGCCACTCCATCCTGAAATTCCGGCGGCTCTTCTTCTGCCCCTCCTTTCTCTCCTTCCCCTTCGGTTAAGCCCCCTATCCGGCCCCCTAATTCCTCCAGGGTGCCCATAAGCTGGGCAGGCGCCATCAGGTTATCCTTCAGGTTTTGGGTTAACTGATTCAGCTGGGAACGGCCCAGATGCCCTAAGGCGTCAAAGTGGGTATTCCCTCCATCCTCAGTGTGTTTTTCCTCCCCTTCTTTATACCGACGGATAAATTCCTTCTGGATTTGCTCCATTCCCCCAAAGCTTCCCTTCATGGCCTGCAGGGTAATTTCCCCGCCATCCCTGGTTTCCAGAACAATATCCTGGGTGCTGGTGATTTCCACACCCCTTTCTTCCTGAAAAAGGATTTTCGCCTGATGCCCTCCCTTTCCCTCATGCTCCTGGCGGTTTCCCACCAGGCTCACTTCTTTTTCGCTAAACCGGATCATCCGGTTATTGGCGGTCAGCATCTTATCCTGATACCGGGCAAAATCCGGGCTGGGATTCATGTGCTTACTGCCCAGGCAGACCAGTTTTTCCCCCTCTCCCGTCTCATAGTACACAAATACCCTGTCCCCTATATCCGGCATGGCATAAAAGTAATTGCTGGAAGGGCTTGCATAGGGCATCCAGCGGGGCTCGTCTCCGGGAGTGGAAAAATCCACCTGCACCTGGGTTCCTTTCCTGTCCACTACCCTTCCCGTAAGAATACTGCTTCTTCCCGTTTTCCTCTGGTCTTCTGCCCCTGGCTCACTAAGCCCTTCCGGGGAAGGGCTTAGCGCTTCTTCTTTCCCTTCCCCCAAACAGGGAGGCCTTAGGCCGCCGGTGATGGACCCCCTGTCCGGCATAAGCCCCTCCTCGCTGGCCAGGGTAATCCGGTTAAGGAGGGCTCCCTGAAGGGAAAAAATCTCACTCTTTACCACCCTCTTTTTTCTTCCCTGATAGGACACCTCATAACCTGCCCCAAGGCTGACATCATACACCTGCAAAAGGGTCTCTTCAAACTCAAACACCGCCGCTAAAGGAAAACCATTTCCCTTGAGCACCCTGACCTTGTCCACGTCCCGGTTTTGGCCGATGGGCTGCACTTCCTTTAGCTCCTTTACCCCAAAGGGCCTTGTCCCTGCATGGATTTGGCAGCCCGCTGCCTTTGCGTTCACCAAAAGCGCCAGCCCATACTGGTTAGCGATTCTTCGCCCAAAAGCCCAATCCGTTTCCTGCTCCTGGTACAGCATTTCCTCAAGGGGTATATCTTCCTCTACTGCCACCAGCCCCTGTTTTCCTATTCCCTGCTCCAGCACCTCCTGTAAGGTCTTTACCGGGGACTGGAAGGTGGCATCCTTTTTTTCCTGATCCGTCAGGATAGAGTAGGTACTGGCAAGCACCTCTACTTCCGTATAGGCGTTCAGCTGCTTTAGGCCTATGGACTGGCAAAGGCCCGCAAAAACCGTCTCTCCTTCTTTGGTCTGCACACGGATGGGGGAGCCCTGATAGCGCAGCGTATCCTCGGGGGTAAAGGCCTTGCCGGATAAGATAACCAGTTCCATCCACCCATGGGCATTGACCCTTTCCACTATCTTTAGTTTTTTTATGGTTAGCGCTTCTAAATCAGACTGGACCAAAAGGCTCCCCAAATCCAGCATTTCTTCTTTTGCCATAGCTTTTTACCTCCCCAGTTCATCTTTTGGGGGAAACAGCTTCCCCATCAGCAGGATAAGCCCTACTGCCAGTACA
>JBNMJJ010000324.1:0-2881 GCA_050873745.1 Lachnospiraceae bacterium
GGGCCGTCCTTTGGCCTCATATATCCGACGGGCAGAGGCCGGATTCAGCGCATCTCCTCCCAGACCATACACGGTTTCTGTAGGAAAGGCCACCAGCCCCCCTTCCCGGATTATTCTTCCCGCTTCCTTCAAAGCGGCTTCATTTTCTTTTTCTATTTTAACTATTTTTGTCTCCATAATCTCTTCCCTTGCGGCTTCATTATACCTTGATACAGGCTGTTTGTAAACGTTTTTCCCCTTTTTTGCCTCCTGCCGCCCCAATATTTTCCACATATTGAAAAAATTTCCCCTGCTGCCGAAAAGAGTGTCCAAAACGGCCGCCAGAAGGGTATCCCCATCAAAAAACAAAAAGCTGCTGCCAAGACCTCTCCCCATAAAAACAAAAAACAGGCCGGCTATGCTGATAGCATCAGCCAGCCGGCCTGTGTCAGGCTTTCCTTAACTCTTATATCACTCCCTGTAATACAGAAATGATACCTAAAGCAAGTTTATATTCTATTTAAATAAACCTTTTTTCTTCTTGTGACCATTCGGTTTATCCGGGTCTTCCCCACTCAGTCTTTTTGCCGCATTCAAACTGTCGCCTGTTTCTTCGTCAAATTTACGCAGCAGCTCCTTCGCCTCATGGGAAAGCTTATCAGGAACCTGTACTACCAGGGTGACATAGTGGTCGCCCCTCACCTCACGGTTACGCAGAGAAGGAACTCCTTTGCCCTTTAAGCGTACACGGGTATCCGTCTGGGTTCCCGGTTTCACTTCATAAATTACCTTGCCGTCCACCGTATCGATAACCACATCGCCTCCCAAAGCCGCTACGGCAAAGGATACCGGCACTGTGGAATAAATATTGTATTCCTGTCTCTGGAAAATAGGATGGCGTCCTACAATTACCTCTACCAGCACATCACCTCTGGGGCCGCCATTGATGCACGGCTCACCCTGTCCGGTGAGACGCTTGCACTGTCCGTTGTCAATACCTGCGGGAATATCCACCGCAAACCGTTTCCGCATGGGGATGTATCCGGTACCGTGGCAGTCAGGACACTTATCCTTAATCACCTTACCGGTTCCCTGACAGTCAGGACATGCCTGTACGTTTCTTACCGTACCAAAAAAGGACTGCTGGGTAAATACCACCTGCCCCTTACCGCCGCACTTGCTGCAGGTTTCCGGACTGGTTCCCGGTTTTGCTCCCGTACCATGACAGGTCTTACACTCATCCTTAGTATTCAGTTCAATTTCCTTTTCACAGCCAAAGACCGCTTCTTCAAAGGTAATTCTTACGCTGGTACGAATATTGCTGCCTTTCATCGGGCCATTATTCGCCCTGCCGCTGCGGCTTCTGCCGCCGCCAAAGAAATCGCCGAAAATATCACCGAAAATATCGCCAAAATCAGCGCCGCTGAAGTCAAAACCGCCAAAGCCTCCTCCTCCCGCTCCACCGTCAAAGGCAGCATGGCCAAACTGATCATACTGGCGTCTCTTTTCCGGATCACTTAATACTGCATAGGCTTCAGAAGCTTCTTTAAATTTCTTTTCCGCTTCGGCATTTCCGGGATTCATATCCGGATGATACTTTTTTGCCAATACACGATAGGCCTTTTTCAAAGCAGCGTCATCGGCATTTTTATCAACGCCTAAGACCTCATAATAATCTCTCTTTTGCTCTGCCATATCAATCTCCATTCTAAAAACTGCCTCTTATTGTGACAATTTTTGCTGCGATAAAAACCCATTAATGGCTGCTCTACGTAAGCGGCAAAGCAGCCCTCAAAGGTGAATTAAACTTCTCTGAAATCTCCGTCGATTATATCATCCTCCGGAGCGCCGGAAGCATCTGCACTTTGTCCTGTGCTTCCCATATCAGGCCCTGCCTGTGCTCCCTGTGCCTGCTCATACATCTTGGCAAATAAAGCCTGAGCTCCGGTCATCAGTTTTTCCTGGGCAGCCTTCATTTCAGATACCTGGTCAGGGGTCATTTCCTGCTCCCTGGTTTTTTCCAGAATATCCTTTAAGGCATTCAGGTCTGCCTCTACAGAAGCCTTTGCGGAAGCGTCAATCTTATCCCCTACTTCGTTCAATGCCTTTTCGGTCTGGAAGACGAAGGAATCCGCTTCGTTTCTTGCATCGATGGCTTCTTTTCTCGCCTTATCCTGTGCTTCATATTCTGCCGCTTCCTTTACTGCCCTGTCGATTTCATCGTCGGACATGGAGGAGCCTGCCGTAATGGTAATATGCTGCTCTTTTCCTGTGCCAAGGTCCTTAGCGGATACGTTTACGATACCGTTAGCGTCAATATCGAAGGTAACCTCAATCTGAGGAACACCACGCATTGCCGGAGGGATTCCATCCAGACGGAACTGTCCCAGGGACTTGTTATCCTTAGCAAACTGTCTCTCACCCTGTACAACGTTGATGTCAACCGCCGTCTGATTGTCTGCTGCAGTAGAGAAAATCTGGCTCTTCTTGGTAGGGATGGTCGTATTACTTTCAATCAGTCTGGTTGCCACACCGCCCATTGTCTCGATAGACAGAGACAGCGGAGTAACGTCCAGAAGCAGGATTTCACCCGCACCGGCATCACCTGCCAGCTTACCGCCCTGAATAGAAGCGCCGATAGCCACACATTCATCAGGGTTAAGGGTTTTACTGGGCTCATGTCCGGTCAACTGTTTTACTTTATCCTGTACGGCAGGGATTCTGGTAGAACCGCCTACTAACAATACCTTGCTCAGTTCAGAAGCATTCAGTCCCGCATCCTTCAAGGCGTTCTGAACAGGGACAGCGGTTCTTTCTACCAAATCATGGGTCAGCTCATCAAATTTTGCTCTGGTCAGGTTCATATCAAAATGCTTGGGTCCTTCTGCAGTTGCAGTAATGA
>JBNMJJ010000325.1:0-2874 GCA_050873745.1 Lachnospiraceae bacterium
CCAGCCCCCCGCCGATTTCCAGCAGGCAGCACAAAGGGGCATAGAGAAAATCATCATAGAAGCCTCTCATGGTGTAGGGCAGATACTTTCTTATCAAATCCGGATAAATCTGGAGACAGTTGAAGAAAACCATACAGCCTCCCAGCATGGTTATCTGCTGTATGGCATTTTCTAGAGAGGCCTGAAAACTCTGGCCATAGCTGTTCATGGCTAAAGGGGCGGCCTCCTGTACCTGTCCGGCCTGGCTCTTAAGAATCCTGTAGGGCGGAAAAAAGGAAAGCAGGTATCCATAAGCTAAAGGAACCCCATACAGAATCAGAAATATGGTAAGGATATTTTTCCAGCCAAACAGGGGCATCACATATCCCAGCATATACAAAGGGCCGATATTGTTGCAAAAGGCCAGTAAATATTCCCCCTGTCTGGGGGTAATCTGCCGGCTTTTCAACAAATCCGAAACCACCTTGGCCCCCATGGGAAAGCCGCATAAAAATCCCATAATGATGGCATACAGCATACCGGGAGTGGCGGGAAAAATATACCTGAAGGCCGGATAAAACACCCTGCTGAGCCTTGCAGCCATCCCCGTTTGCACCAGAAAGCCGGACAGCACCATAAAAGGAAACAGGGTGGGAATCATATTTTTATACCAGATTAACAGTCCCCGGGAGGCCAAAGCTACGGACTCTTTTGAAAAGAACAGAAGATTGACGAAGAAGGTAATCAGGAATAATTCAATTAATCTTTTTTTTATTTTATTTTTCATGAAATCCGTCCCCAAGCTGTAGAAAATGTAGTATACTCTACTCTATGAGAACAGGCATAAAATATGAATATTCTTCTGCGGAAAGGAAGGAATGATGATTCGTCTGGACAAGTTTCTCGGCATGATGGAAATCGGAACCAGAAGCCAGATTAAGGAAATGATAAGAAAAGGCCAGGTTACCCTGAATGGACAGATTTGCAAACAGGCCGATTGTAAGATACATAAGGACTGGGACCAGGTCTGTCTGCAGGGAAAGAGAATCAGCTATGAACCTCTGGTGTATTATATGCTGAACAAGCCTGCAGGAGTGGTCAGCGCCACAAAAGATAAAAGGGACAGAACCGTTCTGGACCTGCTTAAGACAGCTTCCGGCAGAGATTTGTTTCCTGTAGGCAGGCTGGATAAGGATACGGAGGGTCTCCTTCTGATTACCAATGACGGAGACTTGAGCCACCGCCTTCTTTCTCCCAGAAAGCATGTGCCCAAGACCTACTATGTAAGAACCGCATCCCCCCTGACGGAAGAGATGAAAAAACATCTGGAGCAGGGGGTGGACATCGGAGAGGATAAGCCCACCCTTCCTGCCGCAGTCAGCATACTGGACAAGACCAGCCTGGAACTGACCATTACGGAAGGGAAATTTCATCAGGTCAAGCGAATGCTGAAAGCGGTGGGAAATGAAGTGCTTTATTTAAAACGCCTTTCCATGGGAGGAATTACCCTGGATGAAGGCCTGGCTCCTGGAGAATACCGGAAACTTTCCGCCGAAGAAATAAGCACTTTAAATAATGCCTCTCCCCATTAAAGATGAAAGGAATATTAACTTTGAACTATCCGTTTTTGCCCCTTTGCCGACAGGATATGGAGGACAGGGGAATTGAACAGTTTGACTTTGTATATATTATCGGAGATGCCTATGTGGACCATCCCTCCTTCGGCCCCGCCGTAATCAGCCGTGTGCTGGAGGCCCACGGCTACACTGTAGGCATCATTTCCCAGCCCGACTGGAAAGAGGAAAGCAGTATTAATCTGTACGGCGCTCCCCGTCTGGCCTTCCTGATTTGCGCCGGAAATATGGATTCCATGGTAAACCATTACTTTGTATCCAAAAAACGCCGTCCCACGGATGCCTATACTCCGGGAGGTGAAATCAATAAGCGGCCGGACAGGGCTACCGCCGTCTACGGAAATCTGATTCGAAGAACCTATAAAACCATCCCCATTATCATCGGGGGAATCGAGGCCAGCTTACGCAGAATGGCCCACTATGACTACTGGTCTGACTCCTTTAAGCGTTCTCTGCTATTGGATTCTCAGGCGGATTTGCTGCTCTATGGAATGGGAGAAAAGTCTATTGTGGAGGTGGCGGATGCCCTGGACAGCGGCATTCAGGTTTCCCATATTACCTTTATTAAAGGCAGTGTATATAAGACCAGGGATGTAAGCGGCCTGTATGATGAAATTTACCTCCCGGATTACGAAACCATGAAGCAAAATAAGGCCCAATACGCCAGAAGTTTCTATATCCAATACCAAAATACGGACCCCTATACCGGAAAAGTGCTGGTGGAAGGCTATCCGGGAGGAATCTATGTGATACAGAATCCGCCTCAGGAGCCCTTAAACCGGGAGGAGATGGATGCGGTCTACGAACTTCCCTTTGCCCGAACCTACCATCCTTCTTATGAACAAAAGGGCGGTGTTCCCGCTATCAATGAGATTCAGTTTTCCCTCACCAGCAACAGAGGCTGCTTCGGGGGCTGTAATTTCTGTGCCCTGACCTTCCATCAGGGACGGATAGTCCAAAGCAGAAGCCATGAATCCATTGTCAAAGAAGCCAGGCAGATGACGAGGGAAAAGGGCTTCAAGGGCTATATCCATGATGTAGGAGGCCCTACCGCCAATTTCCGCCATCCCTCCTGTGAAAAGCAGTTAAAATTAGGCGTATGTAAGACCAAGCAATGCCTTACCCCCACTCCCTGCAAGAATTTAACGGTGGACCACACGGATTACCGGGATTTACTGCGAAAGCTCCGTGAGGTTCCGGGAGTGAAGAAGGTATTTATCCGCAGCGGCATCCGTTTCGACTATCTGATGGAGGATAAGGA
>JBNMJJ010000326.1:0-2873 GCA_050873745.1 Lachnospiraceae bacterium
GAGGATGGGATTCGAACCCATGCGCCCTTTCGGACAAACGGTTTTCAAGACCGCCTCGTTATGACCACTTCGATACCTCTCCATGTAAGTATCTTTCGCATTACGTCTTTTCAAACGCAAAATTGATTTTAGCAAAGATAACTCCTGCTGTCAACCAGTTTTTTCCCATTTTGTCATTTTTTTTGCAGCCATTCAGAATAAAGCATTCCCTGTGGATTTCTATCCGAAAAATCCACCGCTCACCTATTGTGGCTAATCAGCTAAAAAAGCGGCTGCCACCTTCATGTCTTCGGGCGTGGTAATCTTGATATTTTCATAGCTTCCATGAACCAGATGCACCTTTTCCCCCAGAAAATATTCTACCACCATAGCATCATCCGTTACCGGAACAGGAGGGTTTTTTCCTGCTGCCTCCAAAGCCATTAATTTCCCGTAGGCTTCCTTAATGAGAGAAAAGGAAAAAGCCTGCGGCGTCTGAATCATCCAAACCTTACTCCGGTCAGGGGTAGTCTCAATATTCTGCTGGTCGTCTGCCAGCTTGATGGTATCCTTAACCGGCATCCCTGCCACACAGGCTTTGTAGGTCTTGGCCCCGTCAAGGCAGCGTTGGATAATCCCATGATTAAGAAAGGGTCTGGCCCCGTCATGAATGAGCACATAATCGCAGTCCTCCGCCGCCAGCAGGCCCTGATACACCGAGTGATAGCGCTCTCTTCCTCCGGCCACAACCGCTTTGACCTTGGTAAAGCCATAGGCATCTACGATTTTCCTCCGGCAGTATTCTTCTTCTCCTGCGCCGGTAACCAGAATGATTTCATCCACACTGCTGTTTTCAAAAGCGGTAAGGGAATAGAATAAAACCGGTTTGTTTTCCAATAAAAGGTACTGTTTCTGCACCTTGCTTTCCATCCGCTTACCTTTGCCCGCTGCCAGGCAGATGGCTGCTGTTTTATTCTCCCTTTTCATGTTCTGCCCTTTCCCCCAGCTTCAAACCGGGAACCGCATTCAGGTCATAGCCGTGGCGCACTCCCTTTATATACTCATAATAAGCCGCCACCCCAATCATGGCCGCATTATCCGTACAATAGATGGGCGAAGGGGTATAAAAGGAAATCCCCTCCTGTTTGCAGGCTTCCTCCAAAGCGTTCCGCAAATGGCTGTTGGAGGCCACCCCGCCGGCTATGGCAAAACGGGAAAGCCCCTGCTTTTTTACCGCCTTTATGGAATGCTCCACCAGCACGTCCACAACCGCCTTCTGAAAAGACGCGGCTACGTCCGCCTGGCAGACGGTTTCGCCCTTCATTTCACAGGAGTTCAGATAATTTAAAACCGCTGATTTAAGGCCGCTGAAGCTGAAATCATATTCATTTTCCGCCACCTTTGCCCGGGGAAAATGGATAGCCTCCGGGTTTCCTTCTTTCGATACCCGGTCAATCTTAGGTCCCCCGGGATACCCCAGTCCTATGGCCCTTGCCACTTTATCAAAGGCCTCTCCCGCAGCGTCGTCTCTGGTTCGGCCCAAAATCTCGTATTCCCCATAATCCTTCACCCTGACCAGATGGGAATGGCCTCCGGATACCACCAGGCAGATAAAGGGTGGCTTCAAGTCCTGATGTTCAATGTAGTTGGCACTGATATGCCCTTCAATGTGATGCACCCCAATCAGCGGTTTCTTTAATCCAAAAGCCAGGGCTTTGGCTGCGGAAACACCTACCAGCAAGGCTCCCACCAGACCGGGACCATAGGTAACTGCAATAGCCGTAATCTCCTGAAAGGTTACTCCCGCTTCAGACAGAGCCTGTTCAATAACCTGATTGATTTTTTCAATATGCTTACGGGAGGCAATTTCCGGCACCACCCCTCCGTACAGTGTATGTAAGTCTATCTGAGAAGAAATCACGTTGGATAAGACTTCTCTTCCATTTCGGATTACCGCCGCAGCGGTTTCATCACAGGAACTTTCTATCGCTAAAATATAAACCTCTTTATCGTCCATTTATCTCTCCTGCCTGGCATCCTCTTTCCTGTCAGGGCTGCTGCTCTTCGACCTTATCCCAGCCCAGGATTTTCCAGTGTCCATCCGCATCCTTACGCAAAATGAACACCTCCTCTACGCTCTGAATTGAAGTGCCCGTTCTCACATTATAAATACAATACAGCCTGGTACATGCACGGCCGTCCTCCCAAAACTCCTCCACATCCGTACTGGCGGAAAGCATATAGGAAGAAATCGCTGATTTATTTTCCTTAAAAGCGGTAATTTCACTCCGCAAATCCTTCAGATACGCCTCATCATCCTTGTTGGCCGCCAGCTCATCATCATATAATGCCTTGGCTTTCATGGCCAGTTCCACCAGCTCGTCATCCGTATATTCTTCGTTATAAAAGCATTTGGTTATTTCGCTGTAATATTTAACCACTTCCTTGGGCGTCGGAGGATAATTGCGCTCCAGATTCCTGAGAAGCACACTCTGTACTGCTGTAAGCTCAGCGCTATCTTTTCCCTGTTTCTTTCCCTTTGAGGAAACGGAATAATAGGCTGCCAGAATAATGATTACGATTAACAATAAGAAAAATGTCCCTCTTGGTCCTTTAAAACGCTTCATTCGTCCTCTCTTTCTGCTGCTTTAGCAGCCTAATGCCAGAAGCCATATGCTGCAGGCAAGTTTTCTCTTTTGTTTTTACTCATCCTCAAACTTCAATTCCAGGCTCATTCCATCCCTGGCTGCTGCCGCTTTGGGAAAAATCTCCCTTACCTTTCCCATATATTCCTCCGGCCGGGTCAGGGAAGGGCTGTAATGGGTCAGCCAAAGCTGGCGGACACGGGCCTTCTTTGCCAGCTCGGCCGCCTCATAAAAGGTCATATGCTTGTA
>JBNMJJ010000327.1:0-2865 GCA_050873745.1 Lachnospiraceae bacterium
GCTAATAAAGTAACGCTTTCCCCTTTTTCCAAGTGCCGCCTTATGATTTCCAGTTTCAATTCTGCAGAATACATCTTTTTAGACATGAAATAACCCCTTTCATTAGACTTTTGTTTTGTCTAACAAAAGGGGGTCACTTCATTACTCACAATAATGACGGCTGTTCTTAAGTAACAGTATTGTATTGTTGAGGGTAGCCGCTTCTATGGCTTTCCCTTTTTCTGTCTATAACATAGCACATCTGGCAGCAGGATTCAAGTTCCAAACACACATTTTTATTAGTTTCCCTTTTTCTTATCAGGTGATTATATAAAATATCCATTATCAATAGGCATAGTATCGGCTGATACCATTCTTAGTATTCCCTAAACCAACAAAAAATAAAGACCTTTCAAAGCATCATTCCTTTGAAAAGCCTTTACTTCCAACCTCTATAAAAGCTGCTGACGGGAATCGGACCCGTGACCTCCGCACTACCAATGCGACGCTCTACCGACTGAGCCACAGCAGCACGTTGGTGATAACTCACCGACGAAAGTTATCTTATCATAAAGGTAACATGCTGTCAACTAAATTTTTACAATAATTAAATTTTTTTGCAAAAAAATTCCTCCCGGTTTCCTATTCTTCTCTCTTCCCCTTCAATACCCGGCGCAGCTTCGTCCGAATCCTTTGCAGGGCATTGTCCGTTGACTTTTCGTCTCTTCCCAGAACCTTGGCAATCTCCGTATAGGTCATCCCGGTAATCAGCAAATCCAGCACCTGCTTCTCAAAGGGGCTTAACTCTTTGACAATGGCGGCCTCTATCCACTCTACCCGTTCCTGCTCCAAAAACATTTCCTCCGGGTCCTTTCCCTGCCTCCCTGCCAGAGCCTCCAAAAGCTCCTCTCCCTCCTCTGTCTCCTCATTTTTTATGTATCTTCCATAGAGAGAAATATAGGTATTTAAAGGCAAATGCTTCTTCCTGCTGGAGGCCTGAACCGCCGTATACATTTGCCGCAAAATACACAAATCCGCAAAGGTGAAAAAACTCACGTCTCTTCCTGCATCATAGTCCCTTACAGCCTTAAATAGCCCTATCATTCCCTCCTGAATCAAGTCGTCCCGGTCGCCTCCCAGAATATACATGGAACCGGCTTTTTTTCTGACCAGATTCTTGTATTTTTCCATGATAATATCAATAATCCCTTCTTCACCGTCACGGTAACGAAGGATTAATTCTTCATCGGTAATTTCCCCGTTTCCTTCCCGAAAAGGCATTCTTATTTCCATGGCCCCTCCCGTTTTTTGCCAAACTTGCGCTTGTGATACTCTTCCTATTCTGCCAGCCTCTGGCGTACAATTTCAAAAGCAAGAACTCCAGCAGCAACAGAAGCGTTCAGGGAATCAATATCTCCCTTCGTGGGAATGGATGCCACATAGTCGCATTTTTCCTTAATCAAACGGCCCACTCCTTCTCCTTCATTGCCGATAATCAGACCGATGGGCCCTGTTAAATTCAGCTTGTACATGGTTTCGCCGTCCATATCCGCACAGGCAAACCAAAGACCTTCCTTTTTCAGCTCTTCAATGGTTTTTGCCAGATTGGTCACCCTTGCCACCGGCGTATAATTCAGGGCTCCTGCAGAGGTTCGGGCCACCGTCGCCGTCAGTCCCACTGCCCGGTTTTTGGGGATAATCACCCCGTGGGCTCCGGCCAGATTTGCAGTACGAATAATGGCCCCCAGATTATGAGGGTCTTCAATGCCGTCCAATAAAAAAATAAATGGCGGCTCCCCCTTCTTCCTGGCCCCTTCAAGTATATCTTCCACCTGGACATAATCGTAGGCAGCCGTAACCGCAAGGGCCCCCTGGTGCCTGCCGGTGGCGGACAACTGGTCCAGCCTTTCCTTCGTTACATACTTCACAAATACATCTCTTTTTCTTGCTTCCCGCTTCAGGGTCATCATAGGCCCATCCTGACAGCCCTCCAAAAGATACAGCTTATCTACCGTTTTCCCCGAACGCAGCGCCTCAATTACTGCGTTCCTTCCTTCTATGTTCGTTTCCTGAAATCCCATGTTTTCCTCTTTTCTCCAAAATAAAAATGGACTGTTTTCCACTCAAATAGAAATATCCAAAAGCTCCAGTCCCCGCTTCAGCAGTTCAATCATCCTTTCCTGCTGCCCGGTCAGATAAAGATAGCCCATCAGGGCCTCCAATCCGGTTGCCTTCCGATAATCCACGATGCTGGCGTTCTTGGCTGAGGTGCCGGACTTGGCATTTCTGCCCCGGCGGTACACCCCCAGCTCCTCTTCTGTCAGCAGGCTCTCCAATGCCTCACCCATACGGGCCTGAGCGGCGGCTTTCACGATTTCACTCTTTCGCTTATGCAGCTCATGGGCCGGACGATTGGCCCTTTCCACCAGCAGAGTGCGAATCATTAAATCAAAAATTCCGTCTCCCACAAAGGCCAGATTCAGGGGGCTAAGTCCCCGAATATCCACTTCTTTGCAGGAAAATTCCTGTTTCAGTTTTTCCAGTACGTTTATTTTTTCTTCCACTTTACTCCCTCACGGGTATCCTCTAAAATGATTCCCTGCTCCAAAAGCTGATTACGGATTTCGTCTGCCCTGGCAAAATTCTTCGCCTTTCTGGCCTCCTGCCTTTCCTGAATCAACGCCTCAATCTCCTCAGCCAGTATTTCTTTTTGGGTCTCGATAATCAATCCGCAGACATCCGTCATGGTCTTCAATTCCTGATAAAGCTCCTCCACATAAGCTTTGGAACTTTCACTTCCTGCATTGGTGTTGGCAAATTTTACCAGTTCAAAAATAGCCGCAATGGCATCTGCGGTATTAAAATCATCTTCCATAGCCTCTTCAA
>JBNMJJ010000328.1:0-2852 GCA_050873745.1 Lachnospiraceae bacterium
AATTGGACTTCTTCCAAAAATATTACCTCCGGCTATACCAGACCGGGAACCCAGGGCAAAGAACTGGCGTTAAGCTACGGTGATGCTGCGCTGGTGGCAGACCGGGAATCCGACAAGGTGCTGCTGGTCAGCGTAAGCGGCTCTTATGGTTATCTGGATGTGGGTAAGACCCAGGCTTCTTATATGCTTTCGGAGGATAATGGAGAAACCTTCCAGGCTCCCGTAAGAATTGATGAGCAGATTTATGGGATGAACCCGGATTGGCAGGCATTTTTCTTTGCTTCCGGCAGAATGATGCAGTCCCGATACGTTAAAGTGGGTGATTATTACCGTATTTACGGCGCAATTCTGGCAAGGGAAGGAAATGCCGGAACGAATGCCAACCATGTAGTCTATTCGGATGATTTCGGACAAACCTGGAATATACTGGGTGATGTAAAGGCTTCACCTGTACCCGGAGGAGATGAGGCAAAAATAGAAGAGCTTCCAGGCGGGGATGTTTTGATTTCCAGCAGGAAAAGCAACGGACGCTATATCAATGTTTTCCATTATGATAAAGAAGACAAGAGCTATAAAACAGGCTCCTGGGACGGTCGGGAGGAATTGAATTTCCCCGCAGGCCGCAGTACGAACGGTGAGATTTATATTACCTATGTCAAGAATACAGGCACAGGAGAATACGGCTATCTTGCCCTGCAGTCTCTGCCGACCATGAGAAACGACACCCGGGTTGGCGTAGGTATCTATTATAAGGAGCTTGGCGAGGGTGATGTGAACGCAAAGGCCTTTGCTCAGGGCTGGGATAATAATAATTTCTATTTGCTGCAGCAGTACGCCAGCGCTTACTCCACCTGTACCAAGCAGCCCGACGGCAACATGGGATTTTTATGGGAGGAAAGAGACAGCAATAACGATATAGTTTTCCGTTCGTTAAGTATCTCAGAAATTACCGATGGAAAATATGAAGCTGCTTTCCAGGGAATAGGCTCTAAAACCATGCCTTATATCGTCAATACCAGGGAACAGGCTGAGGCGGTAAAGAATGTTTACGGAGCAGAAAAGGTCAACTGGAAGTTCAATGGAGAAGCTGCTTCTATGGCAAAATAAAAACTGAATATTAGAATTTGAGTTTAATAAAAAAAGCTGTTATACTGTCAAAAGCGAGATAACCAGGAAAGGGGAAACGCAATGACAGGACAGCTTTTTTTATGTGCTACACCCATCGGAAATCTGGGGGATATGACACCCCGGGTAATAGAATGCCTTAAACAGGCGGATTTGATTGCTGCCGAGGATACCAGAAACAGCATCCGGCTGTTAAATCATTTTCAGATAAAAACGCCGATGACCAGTTATCATGAGCATAACAAGTATGAGAAGGCAGAAGCTTTAATCGGCAGTCTTAAGGCAGGAAAAAATATAGCCCTCATCACGGATGCGGGCACTCCTGCCATTTCCGACCCGGGGGAGGTGCTGGTGGCCAGATGCCAGAAGGAAGGCATTCCGGTTACTTCACTGCCAGGTGCGGCGGCCTGTATTACCGCCCTGACCCTTTCCGGCCTGCCCACCAGGCGATTTTGCTTTGAAGGCTTTCTGCCTGCGGATAAAAAAGAGAAAAAGGCGGTTCTGGAGGAACTAAAGGAGGAGACCAGGACGATAATCCTCTATGAAGCCCCTCACCATCTTCGCCAGACCCTGAAGGAGCTTAAGGAGACTTTGGGAAACCGGAGAATTACTCTGTGCAGAGAGTTGACCAAAAAGTTTGAAACGGTGTTGCCTGTCACACTTGACAAGGCTGTGGAATATTATGAGCAGAATGCTCCCCGGGGGGAATATGTGCTGGTTCTGGAGGGCAGGAGCGTATTAGCCAGGCAGGAGGAGGAAAGAGCCTCCTGGCAGCAGCTTTCCCTTGAAGAGCATATGAAGCATTATGAAGAAAAAGGAATAGACCGGAAAGAAGCCATGAAGCTGGTGGCAAAGGACAGAGGAATCAGCAAAAGAGACGTATATCAGGAGCTTAACGTAAAGAAATGAAGATAGAAAAAACAATGAGAAAAAGAACAGGCTGGCTGCTTATCCTTGGGCTGCTGTTTTTAACGGCCTGCACAGGTCGGCAGGCTAAGGAAACGATGCAGGAATCAAAAGAGATAAGGAGTATGCCGGGAGCGGTTGCCTTCTCCTTTCCGGAGGAATGGCTGCTCAAGGAGGAGGACAACAATCTGTTGGCCGAAAATTCCCTGACCGGCAGCAGTATCAGTATTACCTATGAGGATTTGGCAAAAAAACAGGGAGGAACCCTGATTCGTATTCAGGATTATCTTGAAGCTATCCAGGAAAATCTGCAGACTGCCGGGGATTATTCCTATAGCTTTGGATTGGTGGAGAGGGAGGAAGTGTATGGTGAGCAGTACCACTCCTTCAGGGCAGAAGTGCCGACGTTGGACGGAAGGCAGTATTTTTATGTGCGGCGGATAGAAGATACCATGATGGTGATGACAGTAACCCTTTTTGGAGAGGATACGCTGGAAACCGTTTTGCAATACGGAAGAGCTTTATAGGAAGATTTTTGTTAAATGCTGTTGCATTTTTTTCAAATAATGCTATGATAAAAAAGCAGTGTATAAATATGCGGAAATTGCAGGCTGCCTGTGGCAGCAGAAAATGAGGAGGATATGATGAAAAAGTGGATTGTTAGTTTGATGACGCTGACCATGATTTTTGGTCTGACCGCCTGTGGAGGCTCTGAAGTACCCGCCAATACGGTACATTCAGTGGATGACCTTCCGGGGAAAACCATCGGTGTGCAGCTTGGAACCACCGGTGATATTTATGCCAGCGACTATGAATAGGAT
>JBNMJJ010000329.1:0-2826 GCA_050873745.1 Lachnospiraceae bacterium
CAGGATAAGCATCATCCTGCCTGCACATTTTTTGTTACATAGAGTATTATGGCTTTCTTTCTTTGCTTTTATTCCTGTATTTCAGAAAATGCTCCGAAAAAAACGATAAACAAAAACGAACAAAAGAATCACTCCAATAAAGGGAAGTAAACTGGAAATCAGGGTAAACACTGCCGTCAGTATGCAGAACACCAAAAGGCAGACCAGAATGGTAAACAGCCATCCCGGAACCCGAAAGACTTTTCCATTAAAATTCACATACCGGTCATTGGGATTAGCCCGTTCTTCATCCTCGATATATTCCTCACGGTATTCCGTTCTAGCTTCCTCCCAGCCTTCCATCCCCGTCAGAGTCTTGGCAATCAATCTGGGGTCGCCCAGCTCTTCCATCACCTGAGCTTCGCCTTTCCCCTGGCGAATCTGACCGTCAATATAATCTGAATAGTAGTTCAGATGCTCGTTCACCTGACTGTAATCCAGACTGCCGGACAGATACCTTCTTAATCCTTCCAAAAATTCCTGTTTCGTCATATGCTCTCCTGTTTATATTAAATCCTTAACTACCTCTCCTGCAAGAATCAAACCTGCCACCGAAGGAACGAAGGCTGTACTTCCGGGAAGAGAACGTCTCTGCCCCTTTTCCTCTCTGCACTCTCCCTTTTGCTCCACCGCTTCTTCCGTGGAATAAACCACCTTCACCTTTGTGATTCCTCTCTTTTTCAGTTCTCTGCGCATTACCTTTGCCAGCGGGCAGACCTTCGTTTTGGAAATATCCGCCACCTGAAAAAGCTGGGGATTCAGCTTATTTCCCGCTCCCATGCTGCTGATGACCGGAACCCCGGCAGCCTTAGCCGCTTCAATAATCTGAAGCTTTCCGGTAACCGTATCAATGCAGTCCACCACATAATCGTATTCAGAAAAATCAAAATTCTTTGCCGTTTCCGGTAAATAAAAGCACTTGTGTGCTTTAACCTGAATATCCGGATTAATATCCAAAGCCCTTTCTGCCATTACCTCCACCTTATATCTTCCCAGGGTAGAATGAAGGGCGACAATCTGCCGATTCAGATTGGTCAGAGAAACGGTGTCATGGTCTACCAAATCAAGGGCTCCCACACCGCTTCTGGCAAGGGCCTCTGCCACATGGCCTCCCACGCCGCCTATACCAAAAATAATGACTCTTGCTCCTGCCAGCCTGTCCAAAGCCTCTTCTCCCAAAAGAAGGGCTGTCCGGCTGAACGCTCCGGGGCCTTCTTTATCCGCTTTTTGTCTTCGTCTATTCTGTTCCATCCTGATGTCTTAAGCCTCTCTGCCTGTATTCTTCCTGTCGTTTACTCTGTACCGTTCTTTTTCTCCAACATGGGAAGCAGCCACCAGAATGCAATAGCTCCTGCAATGGCCATTAAAATACCGATAAACTGGGAGGTGGAAAGAACGCCCACCATTCCCCGGTCATCATCCCGTAAAAATTCTACCACAAAGCGTCCCAGGCTATAGAGAATAATATACAGTGCCGCTGTCCTTCCCTTTATTCTTTCCTTCCGTCCATACCACAGTAATATTGCCATCAACAGCAAATCTCCTGCGGACATGAATAGCTGGGTGGGAAGCAGTCTAACCCCGTTGGGAGCAAAGGCCGAACGGGTAAACACTACCCCTATGGGGGAGTCCGTGGGTCTTCCATAACAACAGCCTGCCAGGAAACAGCCTCCCCTTCCGAAGGCCTGGGCCAGCGCCACGGACGGCACCAGTAAGTCCAGGTATTGGAGCAAATCCAGCTTCTTTATTTTAGCATAAATATACAGAGTAATGATGGCGCCGATAATTCCGCCGAATACCACGAATCCGTTGCCGGATAAATAGTACAGGGGGTTTTTCAAAAAGCCCTCCCACTGTGTAATAATATAAAGTACCTTTGCTGCCGCAAAACCAAATACCACGGCAAAAAAGGTCATTCCGTAAACGGCGTCGCTGCTAAGCCCCCTCTTCTTCGCCCGGTAATCACCAAGAAGCAGGGCCGCCACCACGCCCAGGCCTATCATCAGCCCATAGCCGTGGATGGTGATGGGACCGATAGTAAATAACTCATTATGCATATAAAAATTCCTGTCCTTTCTTCCACCTTAGTCCGTTTTTAATCTAATTGTGATGTACAGTGTGGGCACCGGCTGGCCCCAAGGGCAATTTTTTCCCTGCAGAAAGGACATTCCTTCGTCGTCACCGCTTTTGGTTCCGCCTTCTTCTTAGGCTTAATTCTATTGATGAATTTAATGAACAGAAAAATCACCAGTGCAATCAGCAAAAAGTTGATTACTGCCGCAATGAAAGCGCCATAATTCAGGGTTGCCGCCCCTTCTCCCTCTCCCAGAACAAGGGCCAGCCTGGTAAAATCAAAGCCTCCGGTCAAAAGGGAAAGCAAAGGCATCATCACATCCCCCACCAGAGAATTTACGATGGAAGTAAAGGCTCCGCCGATAATTACACCCACAGCCATATCCAGAACGTTTCCTCTGGAAATAAATTCCTTAAATTCTTTTACGAATGTCTTCATCTACTGTTATTCCCCTATTTTTTAAAAAATATTTTAATTTCATCCACTGTACCACAAAAGCTGCCAGTATTCAATGTGCCCCCGCTAAAGGATTTCTAAAAAAATTATAAAAAAGCAGCCATATATGTACAAAATGTTCTGACCCCAAAAAGTTAGACAAAATTGATGGTTACGAAACTAATGAGGATTGAATTCTGTATTCAACAGGACTCAGTCCTTTTAGTTTTGCTTTAATTCGTTTGTTATTATAATAATCTATGTATCTTTCCAATTCA
>JBNMJJ010000330.1:0-2816 GCA_050873745.1 Lachnospiraceae bacterium
CTCCAGCAGCTTTTCATAGCTAATATCGATGCCTTCTGAAGCCAGGCTTTTACACATTTTCTGATTCCGCAGGATGCGGGAATCCACGAAAGCCTGAAGCCGCTCTTTAAACAGGGGCGAGTCAAATTCGATAAACAGCCCCAGAACATGAATATCCCGGCCCTGGTATTCGGTAGAAAATTCAATTCCGGGAATGACCTCCAAAGGAATGCCGCCTGCAGGGTTGTCCTTTAAAGAGGCGTTGTATCGTGAAGCGGCCTCCAGAGCTTCCTGAAGGCCGTCGGTGGTGTCATGGTCTGTTAAAGCAAAGGCAGACAGTCTCTTTTTTACTGCAAGTTCTACCAGTTCAGTAGGAGACAGGCTGCCGTCCGACTTGTTGGAATGTACATGTAAATCTATCATTTAGTTCCTTTCTTTGGGGACGGAGGGGAGGAACAGGCCGGTCTGAAACCGGCCCGGCCTGCTTAGTTGTCCTCCTCCGTATTGGTATATACGGTACGCTTTCTTGCCATTTCATCACTGGCCAGATATTCGTCATAGGTGGTAATTTTATCAATCAGAGCGCCGTTTGGCAAAATTTCCATAATACGGTTAGCAGTGGTCTGCACAAACTGATGGTCATGGCAGGAGAAAAGCTCCACTCCGGGGAATTTAATCAGTCCGTTGTTCAGAGCGGTGATGGATTCCATGTCCAGATGGTTGGTGGGCTCATCCAGAATCAGGCAGTTGGCGCCGCTAATCATCATTTTGGAAAGGAGACAGCGCACCTTCTCGCCTCCGGAAAGCACCTTCACCTTTTTCACCCCGTCTTCACCGGCAAAGAGCATTCTTCCCAAAAAGCCCCGGACATAGGTGACATCCTTAACGGGAGAGTAGCCCGTAAGCCAGTCCACGATGGTATAGTCGTTATCAAATTCCTCTGTGCTGTCCTTGGGAAAATAAGCCTGAGAGGTGGTAACGCCCCATTTATAGGTTCCTGCGTCCGGCTCCAGCTCACCCATTAAAATTTTAAAGAGGGTGGTTTTTGCCAGCTCATTTCCGCCTACGAAAGCAATCTTGTCGTCGTGACCTACGATGAAGGAGATGTTGTCCAGCACCTTTTCTCCGTTTATGGTCTTGGTCAGGCCCTCAACGGTCAATACTTCATTGCCGATTTCCCGCTCGGGACGGAAATCAATGTAGGGATATTTGCGGCTGGATGGGCGAATCTCGTCCAGTTGGATTTTTTCCAGAGCCCGCTTTCTGGAGGTTGCCTGCTTGGATTTAGAAGCATTGGCGGAGAAGCGGGAGATGAATTCCTGCAGTTCCTTGATTTTTTCTTCCTTTTTCTTGTTGGCTTCCTTCATCTGCTTGATTAAAAGCTGGCTGGATTCGTACCAGAAGTCATAGTTTCCGGCGTAAAGCTGGATTTTACCGTAATCAATATCCGCAGTATGGGTACACACCTTGTTAAGAAAATAACGGTCGTGGCTGACCACGATAACGGTATTGTCGAAATTGATTAAAAACTCCTCCAGCCAGGCAATGGCATCCAAATCCAGATGGTTGGTAGGCTCATCCAGAAGAAGAATATCCGGATTACCGAAAAGCGCTTGAGCCAAAAGCACCTTAACCTTGACATTACCATCCAAATCCCGAAGCTGGCTGTAGTGCAGGTCGGTTTCGATACCCAGTCCGTTCAGCAGGGTGGCAGCATTGGATTCCGCTTCCCAGCCGTCCATTTCCGCAAATTCTCCTTCCAGCTCACTGGCACGGATGCCGTCTTCATCGGAAAAATCCTCTTTGGCGTAGATGGCTTCTTTTTCCTTCATAATGTCGTAAAGACGCTGATTGCCCATGATGACCACGTCCAGAACCGTATAATCATCGTATTTAAAATGGTCCTGCTCCAGTACGGAAAGACGCTGGCCGGGAGTGATGGAGATGTCTCCGCTGGTGGTTTCCAACTGCCCGGATAGAAGCTTCAGGAAAGTAGATTTACCGGCCCCGTTTGCACCGATAAGGCCGTAGCAGTTTCCTTCTGTAAATTTAATGTTTACCTCTTCAAAGAGGGCTTTTTTACCCACCCGGTAGGTAACGTTGTTAGCACTAATCATCTAATCCTTCCTTTCAATATGAATGATTACTGTATCTACTTATTTTATTGGGGCTAAAGTCCCTTTTCATTATACATGAAAGCGTTTGATTTTCAAGGGGAAGAAAACGAGCTTGCTCAAAAAAGGGCCTGTAAAAAGCCGGAATTTTCAAAAAAGGGCATTCCTCTCACCGATTTGCGATGCTGCTTTGCAGCATCATTGGGCATAGAGATAAAAAGAGCATTTTTACGCCCAATTTATGCTCTGAATCACATAAGTTTAGTTTACATAACTCTTGCGTTGTCTATATACAGAAAAATTTGCCCACTCTGCCCAAAATTCTTCTGCTTTTTGGGCAGAGTGGCTGAATTTTCATCTATATGGACAATTTCATATCACAGTGGGTTGAATATGCGGGAAAATCAAGAAAATTACGGCTTTTTTCGGCACTGGAGCAAAAAATATTGTATATGCCCAACCAGCCAGGCAGCAGCATGCCGGCTAGTGTGGAGAGAACTTCTAAAGGCCCACGCCAGAGGGCAAAATCATGCCCAAAGGGTATGCGCCAGGAACTTCAAAGGCTTATACGAAGCATATGCCGGGCCCACGCCGGAGCAAGCTTCGCTAAGGCACTCTAAATCTTATATCCGAAGAAGGAAATAACAGAAGAAACCCCATAAAGCGAGCAGAAAATCCAAACAAATTTCCACATTTTTATATTTACTATATAAATTATATATA
>JBNMJJ010000331.1:0-2811 GCA_050873745.1 Lachnospiraceae bacterium
CCACCACATCCTTTCCTTCCACCGCTTCTTTTAAATCCGTGGTAAATTCCATATCCTCCGGTAATTTTACCCCGGGAAGTTTGTCCAGATGCTCGTGATTTTTCTTCAGCATCTCAACCTCATCCGGTAAAATACTCCATACCGTAACCCTGTGTCCATTATCATGTAAAAGCTTTGCCAGAGCGATTCCCCAGCTTCCTGCTCCAATTACGCCGATATTTGCCATTTCCATCCTCTCCTGCGGCTTAAGCCTGCTCTTCCTTCTTCTTGATTAAATAGGTCTTTCGTTCACTGTGGGTCAATAATCGCTTAATATTCTCCCGGTGCTTCCAATAGGCCATTGCCATCAGAAAGATTCCCACGATATACATTTCATTCAGAATGCTCTGGCTCACCTCTCCAAAGCCTCCCTGTTGTCCGGTAACAATCAACTGGATAACGAAGCCCGCATACACCAGAAGGGAACCCAGAGACACATAATGGGTCAGGAAAAATGTGCCGAAAAAAAGCACTATTCCCAACAGCAGAAAGGAGGGCTTAAAGGCAATCAAAAGTCCTGCCGTGGCAGCAATTCCCTTTCCTCCCTTAAAGCCCATATAAAAAGGATAATTGTGGCCTAAAATAGCCCCCGCCGCCGTATAAAGCACCAGTAAATATTCCATTTCCGGGGCCTGGGGAATTACCCATAGCCTGGCTGCCGTAATGGCCAGCACCGTTTTTAAAATGTCCCCCAAAAGCACGATAACTCCTGCCTTAGTCCCCAGCACCCTTAAGGTATTAGTGGTTCCCGCATTGCCGCTGCCTCTGGTACGAATATCTATCCCATGCATCCTTCCATAAAAATATGCCGTCTGAAACAATCCAAATACATAACCGATAAGTAAACAAGCTAAACGAATCATCTCATTTTATCCTCCATGATGCCGCTCCCGAATAATAAATTTCAGAGGCGTTCCCCTGAACCCGAAGGCACTGCGAATCTGGTTTTCGATATACCGGGTATAGGAAAAGTGCATCAATTCTTTATCATTTACGAAAATAACGAAGGTAGGCGGCTTAACAGAAGCCTGCGTAATATAGTAAAGGCGCAGTCTCTTTCCCTTATCCGAAGGGGGCTGCTGCATAGCCACCGCCTCCGTCATAATTTCATTTAACACACCTGTGGAAATGCGCAGAGTACAGTTCTCGATTACCGCATCAATGGTATCAAAGAGCCTGGGCAACCTCTGTCCGGTGAGGGCGGATATAAACACCATTTCCGCATACTGCATGAAGGAAAGGGTATCCTGCACCTTCCGGGTAAATTTATAAATAGTTTTATCATCCTTGACGATGCTGTCCCATTTGTTCACCGCAATAATCATTCCCTTGCCCCGTTCATGGGCAATTCCGGCAATTTTGGCATCCTGCTCCGTGACCCCTTCCCCGGCGTCAATCATCAGAACGACTACATCTGCACGTTCTACCGCACTTACGGTACGGATAATCATATACCGCTCCAGCTCCTCCTTGATTTTGTTCTTCCGGCGAAGTCCGGCGGTATCGATAAAAACGTATTCTTTTCCGTTATGGACTACCTCTGTGTCCACCGCATCCCTGGTGGTTCCGGCTATATCGGAAACAATCAGCCTGTTTTCCCCCAGCAGCTTATTGATTAAGGAAGACTTTCCCACGTTAGGCTTGCCTACAATGGCTATTCTGGGCCGTTCGTCCTCCTCTTCTTCTCCCTGCTCCTTGGGAAAGTGGGAATAGACAATATCCAGCATATCTCCTATGCCCAGACGGTTGGCAGCGGAAATGGGAACCGGCTCACCTATTCCCAGATTATAGAACTCATAGGTATCTGCCATGAATTTATCAAAATTATCCACTTTATTGACCACTAAGATTACCGGTTTTCTGGAACGGCGCAGCATATCGGCCACCTTGGAATCCGCATCCACAAGCCCCTGCTTTACGTCCACCAGAAAAATAATCACATCCGCCGTAGCCATGGCAATCTCTGCCTGCTCCCTCATCTGGGAAAGAATAATATCCTTGCTGTCCGGCTCAATGCCTCCCGTATCAATCAGGGTAAAGCTGCGGTCCAGCCAGTTTACATCCGCATAAATCCTGTCCCGGGTGATTCCCGGCGTATCCTTCACGATAGCAATCTTTTCCCCTGCCAGTGCGTTAAACAGGGTGGACTTACCCACATTCGGGCGTCCCACAACCGCTACAATGGGTTTTCCTTTTTTTGCGCTCATACTTCCTCCATCTTACTTCTCTATCCGCTTCGCTGCCCGCCGACAGCTCATTCGCTGTCTGCCAGGCCCTTTCCTACAGGCTTCATCACCTTTTTGACGAAGTCATATCCGCTTGATTTTACAATATCTATGGGGACTTGTAAAGCAGTTTCCAAGTCCCTCAGGGTATAATCATCCAGCAGGACCTCTTCTCCGCTTCTTAACACGTTCTCCGGAAGCAATATCCTCGTTCCCAAAGGCAGCTCCCGGCCCTGAGCCATAATGTCGGTTCCCGTCAAAAGGCCGCTGACGGTGATTCTTTCCCCGAAATAATCATTGCGGATGGCATGGACGTGAATCTTCAGCCCCTCCACCTCACTCATCAGCCGGTCTGCCATAGCTTGAATCACGGGATAGCTTAAACGGCCCGTCAGGGCGGACAGCTCCTCTTCCTTTTTTAACCCCTTCTTTCCTGCCTTCTTTTTAAGTTCCTCCATAGCCTCTTCAAATTCATTCATAAACAGCCTCAGCATACCTACTCCGTTTTCCAACTGCAGATAGCCGTCATAATTATCCTCCTGGGGCA
>JBNMJJ010000332.1:0-2790 GCA_050873745.1 Lachnospiraceae bacterium
ACCGACTGTCTGGAAATATCCAGTTTTTCCGCCAAATCCTCCTGGGACCAGCCCTTTTGTTTTCTCAATAGTGTTATTTTTTCTCCTAAAGTCATCTTGTCCTCCTCGTAAGCAGTTTGTCTTAAAACTTTGTTCCAGGGGCTATCTTTCATCAGCTGATAAGGAAAGTTTATCATATTTTTCGGTTGACAACCACCAAGCACGGTGGAAAATTTGTCAACTGGCAGTTGCATAAGGGAATAAGGGGCTGTTTGCGGGTGTTTTTTTCATAGATACCAGTTTTCAAAGACTTCCTAAAAGTTTTTTCGGTTTTCAGGGGTATAAGGATTTTGGTTATATTCTGCCAGAGCAATATTAGCAGACACCGGAGCATGAGTGCTTTGTATGGGAAAATCACGGTGAATGCAGAGTACTTATTTTTCGGATTTAAAATTGCAATAATCTAAAGGCTGACTGTCAGTATAACCGTGAGTGTATGAAACTAAGAACCAACAGAGGGGAACCATTGGATGCGCTGAAACGGGTCAGCGAAAAAGTGGACTATGCCGATACGCAACTGGGGGCAGGTCTATGGAGAACTAAGCATCATGTACGAAGGATGATTACCGGAATGAGGTTTATGCGGACTATCTCAAAGCAGGCGGAAATCTCCGACTGCTCTTGACAAACGCCAGCATATTTGTTCACATACTCCTAAAATCATGTTTGACTGTCTGCTCAATCTTCATTTTATTTCAGAAATTCTTGAAAATTGATTTTCGTAATCTGCGCACCTGCTTTCTTGACATTTCTTTAATTATGCTATATTATAAAGGTACAAAAGGTAGCCAACTCCACGGAGTGGCTTCCAAGAACATGATGATTATTAAAAAATAACTACCCTACTTGGCGGCGGGGTGGTTATTTTTTTGTACCGTTTTTGCCATTTGTATAAATCAGAATTGTCACAATTAGCATTGCAACTTCGAGTATAATACTCATTTCTTCATATGTACTCATAGCATACCACCTCCTTTCGGAGATGGAAACCACCCAGCAGATTGACTACCTAATGAAATAGTATCATAAAATATGCTCTAGTCAATATTGAAAGTTTGATTTACTCAAATTGTATTTAATAATATGTTGAAAAATACAACTATAATTTAGATTAGAGATTGAGATATGAGCATCCACAGGATGTTTTTCAGCAAAAATATGTATATATGTGGTATTAAGATTGCATTCCACTGGCTTAATTGCTTGGGTATTTTGGGAGGTGTAGAATGCTGAAACTGGTGCTTATCCATAATACAGTTGACCGTATATCATATAGTATTACCCGGAAAATAATGACAATTATGGTACGCTTACTATGGATAAAAAAGTGGGAAAATAGAAATTATTAAAGTGGCAGATAACGACGAGTTCCACATATATTTTGGTCATGCCGTATTCCGGCTGGAAAGCTATTATATGAATAAAAAATATGTAGGGCAAGATGTTTATGGTAAGAGAGGATACAAAGTTAGTTAATTTTCCTGGATTTTGTGAAAAGTATAAAACTGAATCAGTTGTATCAATAGAGCTTGGGAGCTGGACAGTTAAGTCAATGTGATTTAACTTCTGGTTCTTTTCTTTTTTTCCTTCGGCCCGGTTGCAACAAACCGGGCACTTGGCGGATTAGTGTAATGGCAGCATATCTTCCTTAGTCGAAGGTGGGACTTGATTTCCCCGTCCGCAGTTTTCCGAGGTATCAAGGTGAAGGAGTTTGCCTTCAAAGAAGGAAAAGCTCTAGTGGTAAAATTATGGATATTAGAAAAAAAGTGAAATCTTAAGAATTTCTTAAAGGGGTTGTAGCCGACTAAAAGGAGTGGTATCTTATTATAAGTAAATTTTGTCAAAAAATATAGAATAAGGACGATGAATCATGACTTTTGGAGAAAAAATAAAACAGGTTTTTAAATCAAAAAAACTGTTAGGACTGATTAAACTGACGGTGATATATTATCTGGTCTTCTTTTTGCTGGAGCAGAGGGAAGGCAGGGTGAATATTATTGAGGTGGCTCTGGACAGGAAGATTCCCTTCTGTGAGTATTTTATTGTTCCTTATCTTTTGTGGTTTCCCTATATTGCCATTTGCGTCGTTTATTTCTGCCTGGCCAAAGGAAAGGAAAAGGAATACGACAGACTGATTCGAAGCCTGCTTGTGGGCATGGTGGTCTTCGTTCTGGTTTCCCTGCTCTATCCTAACGGACAGATACTGCGCCCGGCGCTGGGGGGGGATAATATTTTTGAAAAAATGGTGAACCGCCTGTATCGGGTGGATACGCCCACCAATATTTTTCCCAGCCTGCATGCATTCAACCCCATTGCCTGCTGTATTGCCGTCTGCCGGAATATGACGGGCAAACGGTACAGTATTTTGCGGAAAGGAACCGTATTACTTACGGTTTCTATCGTTCTGGCAACCATGTTTTTAAAGCAACACAGTATATTGGATGTACTTGGCGCTATTCTGTTGAATATGCTTTGTTACCGCCGCTATTACGAGCAGGATTATCTCCTGGAAACAATGGCCGAAATACCGGGAGGCCAAAGGCTCCACCGGATTCGGGAAAAAGGATAAGGGCGGTTTTTATGTAAAAAGTAAGCCTCTGGATGCCGGACAGAATCTGTCTGACATTCAAAGGCTTTTTTCTTTTGTATGTCAGTCGGTTAGTTAAGGGCTTTTATTTTTTTGTCCTCTTTTGGGGTCTGGCTGTACAGCCGCAGGTTGGGCCTGCGGGAGCGGGGACTGCCACATCGCAG
>JBNMJJ010000333.1:0-2786 GCA_050873745.1 Lachnospiraceae bacterium
TGCTGCGCTTCCTGTGCTCATCCAGCAGATATTTGCTAATGGGTTTAAAAAAACCGTTCAGGTTGGCTCCAATCAGCAGAATATAGCAATAAAAATACAGCCACAGCAAAAAAATAATGATTGCTCCCAGGCTCCCATAGGCGGAAAAGGCATTGAATTTTTCCAGATAAAAGGAGAAGGCGAAGGAGCCCACAATCCAGGCCAGAGCCGAAAAAGCGGCCCCCGGAATCTGGTAAAGCAGCTTCATTTTTTTATTGGGGATATAGGTGTATAATAAGGTAAATACCGCCATAAGAAAGAGCAGGATAAACAGAAAGCGGAAATGGTCCAAAAAGTAAATCCCCTTCTCCAAAAGCGGAATTTTTTTCACAATAAAGCGAAAAATCTGCTTTCCGAAGACCCCGATGCACAGGGTCAGAAGAATGGCTGCCAGCACCGCCACCGTGTAAAAGCTGGCCAGTATGCGAAGGTAAAGGTAGTTCCTCTCTTCCTCCACTCCATTGGTGGCATTTAACGCTCTCATCAGCGCCAGCATTCCCTGCCCTGCGGACCAGATGGTCATGAGAATCGCAAAGGAAAGGATACCCGCCGACTTATCATAAAGCTCACTGACCAGAGAAACCATCAAAGGATTCATGGTGTCCGGTACAAGCTCCATCAAAAGGGTCATCAGATTGGCCTCTGTGAGCGGAGTAAAGGGCAGAACCGAACAGATAATCATGAGTACGGGAATCATGGAAAGAAACAAAAAGAAGGCTATGCTGGAGGCATAGGCGCTGACATCATTATTTCGCAAAAGCCGGGCAAATCCCCTGGCAATCATATAGCAATTTTTCATCCGCATCTCCTTTATTCAGGCAGGCTGCCGCACCTGACAGCCTGTGTAATAGAAGGTAAGAATTTCTTCGTAATTTCGTCCCCTGTCAGCCAGGTTCTTGGCTCCGTTCTGGCTCATTCCCACACCATGACCGAAGCCGCCGCCCTTCAGCTTCAGGGAAACCGCTTTTCCCTCTCCGGCGTTTACGGTAATATAATAGAAGGAACTGGGCAGAAGGTTCCGGCAGGCATAAGTTTTTCCATCCTGCAAAACCACCTGCGTTTCACCGTCCGTTAAAACGGCCCGCACGTTCAGCTCTTTTTTTACCAGAATCTGTGTCTTATCGCAAATAAACAACAGTTCCTCCACGGTTCCTCCCTCTCCCCTTCTTCTAACCTGAATATCCGTCAGGGTCAGCTTATCCGGAACAGCCCCCACTTCAAAAGAATTTCCTCCATCCCTGCTGACCAGAACATCATTGGGATAGGTTTTCTGACGGGCAGCCAGATTTTCCAGAATACGGCCCATATCCTGATGCTCATAGGTCCAGCGATACCAGGGCTCCCGGGCTTCAAAATGCCCGGAAAAACTTCCGTCAATATAGCTTCTGAAGGTTTCCTCCTGCATCAGCTCCTGTGCGGTAAACTCTTCTTCCTGCTCCGTCATCTCTCTGGGCTGTAAATAAGGAATCTGGCCTACGCCTTCCCGGTTCCAAATGGCGTCGCTGGCGCCAAAACCGCAAGAAGTGGAATAATAATAGGTACTGGCAAGGTTCTTTTGACTGTAAAGCAAAAATCCCTTGGTTTCTTTTACCGCCTTAGTGGTGTTGGCATTTTCCTGAATATTGTTGTACACCTGGAAGGTGGAGCTGTCATCCAAATGGGCTCCCCAGCCGCTTAAGGAGGAATTCAGCATTTTGTCATAGGCATAGGTTCTGGCGCATACGGCCTGGGCCTTCAGGGCCTCCATAGGATAGTAGCCGGGCATCTCTGAAGGCACCACTGCATAAAGATATTCCTCCAGCAGCAGTTCATTTATCACCACAATTCCCTCTTCCCGCTTTTCCAGTTCAAAGCTGCCGTGGTAGCCCTGCCCCTGATTATTTCTTGCTATAGAAGGAAAAGCGATTCTTCCGGTATGGGCCTTTGGCCTTAAATAAACTCTTCCTGCCTGAAAATACTCGCTGTTCCTATCCAGATTCAGGCTTTCCCCCGCAGGAATGAGCAGACTTTCCTCCCCATAGACCAGTTCCATATCCACATCCGAGAGGCATTCCACCCTTTCATGGTAATATCCGTCATAATTGGAATTTTTCAATAAAACCCGGATATTTTCCATCTCTTCATCCTTCACCAGAAGGCCCGCCTGTACCTTCCCCTCATCCAGAACAAAATCGGCGAAGTTATAGCCGATTCTTATGGAGTTTCGGCCCACCGTCTGTAAAGAATCATAGAGCCGATAATACTGCACGTTATCCGCCAGTTCAAAGGTTCCCTGGCCCTTTATCTCAATCTGGGTATCCGTCAGCTTCAATACCTCACCGCTGATTCTTTCCGTTTTTTCCGTCGCTTTCTCCAGCCTTCCCTGAGAAAAATACAGGTCAGCCACCTGCTCCCTTTTGGCTGTTCCAGCGGCAGAATCCAGGGAGGTCACCTCATGATTTCCATAAAAATAAACCAGACTTTCCTGGGGGTTATCCACCACCCAGACGTTTTTCAGCTCTCCCTCTTTTTCCAGGCTGATGACGCCCCAAAGGCCCTGATTAAAGGTGATATACTCCCCTTTTCTTTGCATCAGCTCTTCTCCCAGAGCCAGCTTATCCTCCCACAGTCCGTTCTGAGAAAAAAGCTGTCCCTGGGGAATCGGATTGCCTTCAATATCCTTTACCCGGGCCGAATCTCCCAGAATCAGAAGTTCTGTTTTCTGAATCATTTCCTGAGGGTCGATTATCCGGCACAGTTCATCAAAA